>CAXBRI010000010.1:0-13881 GCA_963978125.1 uncultured bacterium
TGGCAGTGGATGCCGAGAGTTGCGTCGTTGCCCACCATTGACTTCACGCGCTCGACTATCTCGCCCACCTCGTGCGGCAGCGACCCGCCGTTCGTGTCGCACATCACCAGGTGCGTGGCACCCTTCATGACGGCGGCCTCGACCACCTTCAGTGCGAACTCGGGGTTGTTCTTGTACCCGTCGAAGAAGTGCTCGAGGTCCACCATCACACGACGACCGTTGGTGGACAGGAAGTCCACCGAGTCGGCGACCATGGCAATACCCTCCTCGAGAGTTGTCTGCAGGGCTTCCTTCACGTGGTAGTCCCACGACTTCGCCACGATGCACACCGCCGACGTGTTCGCATCCAGAAGGTTGCGCAGCGTCGCGTCATCGTCTGACTTGCCGCGCGGACGGCGGGTGGAACCGAACGCCACGAGCGTGGAGTTCCTCAGTGTCAGTTCTGTTGCCGCACGGGCGAAGAACTCGATGTCCTTCGGGTTGGCGCCGGGCCAACCGCCCTCGATGAAGTGGACCCCGAGGTAGTCGAGCTGTTCCGCGATGCGGAGCTTGTCCTCCACGGTCGCCGAGACGCCCTCGACCTGCATGCCGTCACGAAGCGTGGTGTCGAATGCCTCGACCATTTCACGATTGGTGTTCATCTGTTGTCCTTCTGATCGGAGCGGGGGTCGGATTGCGGACGGGAACGAAAAAGCCGCCCGGTGGGGCGGCCTGTGCGCGCACGTCGGAACCCGACATGCGCTAGCGAATAATGATGATGGCAACAGCCGAACCCGCGAGGGGTGCGAATCCAGCGGTTGTCAACATGGGCGCAAGTCTCGCCCCGTTTCCCCACATCGTCAACCCTCATCGACGGCCCCTGTGGAAAACCGTGGGGAAATCCCCATGGAAACAGGTGGAAATCTGGGGAAAACCTGCGTCAGGCCAGTTCGCAGTACTTCTTGTACTGGGGAACCTGGCCCCGCACGGCCCGGCCGTACAGGTCGGCCACCTGCTTGGTGATGGGGCCCGGGCACGGCACGGCACGGTCGTCGACCGAGTTGATGGCGCTCACCTCGGCAGCGGTGCCCACACAGAAGATCTCCTCGGCGATGTACAGGTCGGAGCGGGCGATGTTGCCCTTTTCCACCTTGTGGCCGAGCTCGGTGAGGATCTCGATGACCGTGGCCTGGGTGATGCCCTCCAGCGCCCCCGCCGACAGTGGCGGCGTGATGACGGTGCCGTTGCGCACCACGAACAGGTTCTCCCCGGTGCACTCGCTGACGAGGCCCTCGTTGTTCAGCAGGATCGCCTCGTCGTAGCCGGCCTTCAGGGCCTCCACCTTTGCGAGCGAGCTG
Organism: uncultured bacterium; assembly: GCA_963978125.1. Taxonomy (GTDB): domain Bacteria; phylum Actinomycetota; class Acidimicrobiia; order Acidimicrobiales; family RAAP-2; genus RAAP-2. The sequence continues at coordinate 1,338 of CAXBRI010000010.1, forward strand.
TTGGCGTAGTTTGCGACGGTCTTTGCCGCCGGCGGGAGCATGTTGTGGTCGAGCCGCTTCCAGGAAGAGATCTTCATGCGCACGCCCTTGGTCATGGCGTCGTCACCGAGGTATGCGCCCCACGGCCAGCACGCGATGGCGACGTCGACGGTGCACGGCAGGGTGTTCAGACCCATCTCGCCGTAGCCGTAGTACGCGATGGGACGGATGTAGCAACCGGGCAGGCCCGTGGACTTCACCGTCTCCTTGGTGGCCGCGACGATCTCGTCCACGGTGTACGGAATCTCCATGCCGAGGATGTGCGCACTGCGGAACAGGCGCTCGATGTGCTCCTGCAGACGGAACACGGCAGGACCGTCGGCGGTCTCGTAGGCACGAATGCCCTCGAAGACGCCGGTGCCGTAGTGCAGTGTGTGGGTGAGCACGTGGACCTGTGCCTTGTCCCAGTCGACGAGCGTGCCGTTCATCCAGATCTTCGGCGTGGGAATGAGGGTGGGCATGGGTGCTCCTAAACAGACAGTGTGGGCAGATTACTTGCCGGCGACGCGGGCGGCGATGGCGTTGCCGATCTCCACGGTGGAACCGGTGACCGTGTCGGCGCACGCGGCACGGATGCGGTCGGCCGCGGCGTTCTCGCCGAGGAAATCGAGCATGAGCGCAGCCGACAGGATGGCCGCGGTGGGGTTTGCCTTGCCGGTGCCCACGATGTCGGGGGCCGAGCCGTGCACGGGCTCGAACAGCGACGGGAATTTACCCTCGGGGTTGATGTTACCGGAAGGCGCAATCGCTACGGTGCCGGTGCAGGCGGGGCCGAGGTCGGAGAGGATGTCGCCGAAGAGGTTGTCGGTCACGATGATGCCGTAACGCTGGGGTTGCTCAACGAGGTAGATGCACGCGGCGTCCACGTGGTTGTAGTCCACGCTGACCTGCGGGTACTCGGTCGCGATTTCGGCGACCACCCGCGACCACAGATCACCGGCGAAGGTCAACACGTTGGTCTTGTGGACGAGAGTCAGACGCTTGTCCTCGCGGGCGGCGGCGCGCTCGAAGGCGTATCGCACACAACGCTCCACACCGAAGCGCGTGTTGACCGAACCCTGGGTGGCCACTTCGTGGGGAGTGCCGCGGCGCAACACGCCACCCTCTCCGGCGTAGGGGCCCTCGGTGTTCTCGCGCACGATGGCGAAGTCGCACCCCTCGGCCAACGATCCGGCCACACCCGTGAAGGGCCGGTAGTTGATGTAGAGATCCAGTCCGAAACGCAGGCGCAGCAGAAGGCCACGCTCGAGCAGACCCCCCGGAATACGGGTGTCACCAATGGCCGGGCCGATGGCACCGAGCATGATGGCCTCGAAACCGCGCAACTCCTCGAGCGTGTTGTCGTCGAGCACGAAGCCGTCACGCAGGTAACGCGCCGCCCCGAGGTCGTAGGTGGTGCAGTCGAGTGGCACGCCGGCGGCGGCCACGACGTCCAAGGCGGCCGCGGTGACTTCGGGGCCGATGCCGTCGCCGCTGAGCACGGCCACGCGGTGGGGGCTCTGCGTAGTCATGTGAACGGCTCCTTTGTTTCCCCCATTCTGGTCGCTGCGCCCCAGAACCGGCAAACCTCAGGGTGGCCTCAGCGGGGGCAAAGGTAGAATTGAGATTCGTTCGAGGAGGACCCGTGTCGGGAGAAATCCACCGCATCACCGAGGCGACACTCGCCAAACTCAAGGCCGAATACGAGCACCTGACCACGATCGGGCGCACCGAAATCGCCCGCATCATCGAGGCCGCCCGCTCCCTGGGCGACCTGTCGGAGAACGGCGACTACCACGCCGCCAAGGACGACCAAGGCAAGATGGAGAGCCGGATCCGCCAGATCGACGCGATTATCCGTAACCACGAAATAGTCGAGCGCGACGAGAACGCCGCGGTCGTCCAGCACGCCTCGATCGTGACCATCGTCTACGACGGCGACACCGACGACGACGCCATGGAATTCTTCATCGGCTCCATTGAAGAGAAGCCCGACGACGTGATGGTCGCCTCCCCCACCTCGCCGCTCGGTGAGGCCCTGCTCGGCAAGGCCGTCGGCGAGCTCGTCGCTTACGAGGCCCCGTCGGGCCAACTCTCCGTCCGCATCATCGAAATTCGCTAGTGGCGGGCCGCACCCTCTTCGAGAAGATCTGGGACGAGCACGTCGTCGCCTCCCCCACGGGTGAGCCGACGATTCTCTACATCGACCTCCACTTAATTCACGAGGTGACAAGCCCGCAGGCCTTTGACGGACTGCGCCTCAACGGCCGACGGGTCCGACGCCCCGAGCGCACCCTGGCCACGGCCGACCACAACGTGCCGACCGACCCCCTCTCGGTGCTAGTCAATGACCCCGTTTCGAAGCGTCAACTCGAAGCCCTGGAGGAGAACTGCGACGAGTTCGGCATCACCCTCTTTCCCCGGGGTCACGAAAACCAGGGCATCGTTCACGTCATCGGCCCCGAACTCGGTGTGACCCAACCCGGCATGACCATCGTCTGTGGCGACTCGCACACGTCGACCCACGGAGCCTTCGGTGCTCTCGCCTTCGGAATCGGCACCAGCGAGGTCGAACACGTTCTCGCCACCCAGACGCTTCCCCAGCTGAAGCCCCGCACCATGGCCGTCACCATCAACGGCGAACTGCCCGCCGGCGTGACGGCCAAAGACGTCGTCCTCACGATTATCGGGCGGCTGGGAACCGGCGGTGGTGCCGGACACGTCATTGAGTACCGCGGCGAGGCCATTCGGTCTCTCTCGATGGAAGGTCGGATGACGATCTGCAACATGTCTATCGAGGCGGGGGCGCGTGCCGGACTCGTGGCGGTTGACGAGACGACCATTGACTACCTGCGATCGCGGCCGGCCGCTCCAGAGGACTTCGAGTCGCACGCAGCCCGCTGGCGCACGTTCGTGTCGGACTCTGACGCCGTCTTCGACCACGAAATCGTGATTGACGCGGCCGACATCTCCCCCACGGTGACCTGGGGCACCAATCCCGCCCAGGTCGTGGCCCTGAGTGGCGTCGTGCCCTCACCCGAGCACTTCGCCGACCCGGACCAACGTGCGGCGGCCGCTCACTCCCTGGCCTACATGGGCCTCACCCCGGGTACGCCGATGCGCGAGGTGCCGGTGGACGTGGTCTTCATCGGTTCGTGCACCAACTCGAGAATTGAGGACCTCCGCGCCGCGGCCGACGTTCTCCGTGGTCACACGGTGGCCCCCGGTGTGCGTGCCCTGGTCGTGCCCGGTTCTCACCGCGTGAAGGCAGTCGCCGAAGCCGAGGGCCTCCACGAGGTCTTCCTGGCGGCGGGCTGCGAGTGGCGTGAGCCCGGCTGTTCCATGTGTTTGGGCATGAACCCCGACCAGTTGGCCCCCGGTCAACGGTCGGCCTCCACCTCCAACCGGAACTTCGAGGGCCGTCAGGGGCGCGGCGGTCGCACTCATTTGGTCTCCCCCGCCGTGGCCGCCGCCACCGCCGTGCGCGGCCGCTTCACCGACCCGCGAGAGGTGAACGCATGAAAGCCGTGCGCATCGTCGAAGGCCGAGCCGTTCCTCTGGAGCGTTCGGATGTTGACACCGACCAGATCATCCCCTCGGAGTGGCTCAAGCGCGTCGAGCGCACGGGTTTCGGTCGGGGCCTCTTTTCCGAGTGGCGCGACCAGCCCGACTTCGTTTTGAACCAGGCTTCCTACCAGGGGGCCACGATTCTCGTCGCGGGTCCGCGCTTTGGTACGGGCTCGTCGCGAGAACACGCCGTGTGGGCCTTGATGGACTACGGGTTTGCGGCCGTCATCGCCCCGTCGTTCGGTGACATCTTCAAGAACAACTCCTCGAAGCAGGGTCTCGTCACGGTCGTTCTCGAACCGGCTGACGTGGATGAACTCACGGCACTCATCAAGGACCGCCCAGACCGCCTCGTGGTGGTCGACGTCGAGAAGTTGAGCGTCGAAGTCCCTGACGCCAACTGGCGCCGCGATTTCGTGCTCGACCCCGTGATCCGTGAGCGCCTGCTCAACGGATGGGATGACATCGGCCTGACCTTGCGCCACGAAGGCGACATCTCGACCTTCGAAACGCACGTGGCTTCCCCCGACCTCGCGGAACTGTTCGACGCGCAGGGCCACCTCCGGCCCTAGTGCCGCTTAGGCGTTCTTGGGCATCTCCGAGAACGGCATCGTCTTGTCGTTGTTCGGCTCCTTAGCCAGACCCAGCACGCGTTCGCCGATGATGTTGCACTGAATCTGGTCGGTGCCGCCGTAGATGGAGGGGGCCTGGGCGTACAGGGCGCTGCCGGTGACCGCGGCGAGGAACGGGTTGCCCGTGGCCTCGTTCACCGTGGCCTGGTCCTTGGCGTCGTAGGCGTGGACCATGCCCTGGGCCCCGACGATCTTCAGCCCGAGGTCACGCTGCAAACGCACGATGGCGCTCATGGACAGCTTGGCGATGTTGGCCAGGCCGGGAATGTCGCCGCCGCGGGCGCGCGTCGCCTTCAGGCGCTCGGCGTTCAGTCGTCCCACCTCGTTCAACTGGTAGAGGCGCACGAGGTCCTGGCGAACCAGCTTGTCCTTGCTGGCGCCGTTGCCCTGAGCGAGACCCACCAACAAGTCGAACATTGCTCCACGCGCATTCGCGGGAGGTGCCTGGCGCTTCTTGTCGCCCTTGGTTGAAACGAAGTCGCCCGCGCGCTTGCCGAGGTTTCCCGCGATGGTGCCGGGCACGGCCGTGGCGCCGCGTGTACCCGCGCCCGATCCCAACCCCGAGCGCTCGTAGGAGAGTGTGGTGTTGGCGACGGCCCACCCGTTGTCCTTGCCGCCAATCAGAGCGGACTCCGGCGCGTGTGCGTCGTTGAGGAACGTCTCGTTGAACAGGGCGTGACCGGTCATCTCGCGCAGGGGGCGAACTTCCACCTCGGGCTGGTGCATGTCCAGCGCGAAGTACGAGATGCCCTGGTGTTTGGGCAGGTCGGGCGAGGTACGGGCGATCAGCATGCCGAAGTCGGCGAACTGACCGGCCGAGGTCCACACTTTCTGACCGCTGAAGACCCACTCGTCGCCGTCCTTCGTGGCGCGCGTCGTGAGGCTCGCGAGGTCCGAGCCCGCACCGGGCTCACTGAACAGCTGGCACCAGCCCCGCTGTCCGGTGACGATGTCGCGAACGTAGGTCTCAATCTGTTCGGGCGTGCCGTGGTCGGCGATAGTGGGAGCGGCGAGCAGAATACCCAGACCGTCAGGGGCGCCCATGGCTCCAAACTCGTTGATCATGGCCCCGATACGCGCGGCCGTGGCCCGGCTGACGCCGCGACCGTAGGCGTGGCTCGGCAGAGTGGGGGCGGCCCAGCCGGCCAGACCCAACTTCTCCCACCACTGAGAAACCGTCAGGTCGGGGTTCCAGTTGTCCTCCAGGAAGGAGCGCAGTTCTTCGAGAATCGCGTCGTCGTTGGCGGAAACATCAGACATGGGAACCTCCAGGGGGACTCGGGTTCAGTGTACGGCGTTCGGGGATTCGGCTCCGACGAAGACTTCCTCCGCGATGAGCCGGGCGCGGGCCTGGCGGTGACGCCAGATGACCAGCATCACCACGACCAGGTTGGAGGTCATGGCAAACGTGGTCGCGATGAAGGCCGACCACAAGTGCTGGGGCCAGTAGTAGGCCAGCCAAATCAGGCAGCCGATCGTGCCGAGCCACCAGGAAGCAGCCGACACGCCCGAGGCATCTTCCGTTCGGATGAGTTCAACTATTTGGGGAAGGCGAGTCACGGTCATGGCGATCGAGGTTCCGAGCACCCCCCCGCGCCAGCCCCAAATCGCGATGGGGAGGGCGACGGTGACCGCGAGAAACAGAGTTGCTCCCACCACTTCCCGGGACTTCTTCCATGGCGCGAGGCGAAAGTAGATAAAGGCCTGCATCGGCACCAGGGTCCCCGAACCCATCGCCACTTGCCAAGAATGGGCACCCCAGGCGCCATAGGAGATCCAAAACACGCTCAGCCACAAGAACAAGGTCCACGTGGCAATCGAAATGCCCTCGACCCCGATTCGTAGCACCCGGTTGAACTGGGCGATGGTGCCAATGAAACCCAGTGAAACGGCAATCCAGCCCAGAGTCTGGGCGAGGACGTCGTTCATCACCTATTCAGGTTACTGGGGAGACGAGTTCTAACGGCGTCGGTTGGCGGCCGAAATGACGGCTTCGAGTGACGCGTCGAGGATCGACGACGACATACCCACGCCCCACCACGCGTGGCCGTCGGCGTCTTCCGCTTCGACGTACGCCACGGCCGACGCGCCCGCACCGGCGGTGAGGGCGTGCTCGTGATAGTCGCGCACCGAGAAGGTCACGTCGATTTCGTCGCGCAGTCCCGACATCAGGGCGTCGATGGGACCATTGCCCTCGCCCTTGATCGTCACATGCTGGCCGTTGACCAGCAACTGGGCGAAGATGCGTGTCGTGCCGTGGTCGGCCGATACCTCGGACGAAAGCAACTGAATCTTGGGATTCTCCGGCTGATAGGTCGTGGTGAAGACGTCCCAAATTTCGGTGGGCGAAATCTCGGTACCCGACTGCTCGGTGATCTCCTGGACCCGCTTGGAGAACTCTTGCTGCATCGAGCGCGGCAGGTTGAGGCCGTGTTCGTGCTCGAGCACGTAGGCCACGCCCCCCTTGCCCGACTGGGAGTTGACCCGGATGATGGCCTCGTAGGTGCGACCCGTGTGCTTGGGGTCGATTGGCAGGTACGGCACTTCCCAGACCTCGTAGGAGTCGCCGATGGCGGCCATGCCCTTTTTGATGGCGTCCTGGTGCGATCCCGAGAAAGCCGTGTACACCAACTCGCCGACGTACGGGTGACGCACGTGAATCGGCAGACGGTTGGCCACCTCGGCCACGTGGCGCGACTTGTCGATGTCGGAGATGTCGAGCTCGGGGTCGACGCCCTGACTGAAGAGGTTGAGAGCCAAGGTGACGACGTCCACGTTGCCGGTGCGTTCACCGTTGCCAAAGAGCGTTCCCTCCACCCGGTCGGCTCCGGCGAGCACGCCGAGCTCGGCGGCGGCCACCGCCGTGCCACGGTCGTTGTGGGGGTGCAATGACAACAAGATGGAGTCACGGCGATTGATATGGCGCAAGAACCACTCCACCGAGTCGGCGTAGAGGTTGGGCGTGTACATCTCCACGGTGGCCGGAAGGTTCAAGATCATGGGGTGATCGGGCGTCGGGTCGATGACCGCCACCACCGCGTTACACACCTCGAGCGCGTAGTCGAGTTCGGTACCCGTGAAGCTCTCGGGTGAATACTCGTAGTAAAAGTCGGTCTCGGATTGCTCGGCCTCGAGGCTCTTGCACAACGCGGCCGCCTCAGTCGCGATCTCCGTGATACCGGCCTTGTCCAGACCAAAGACCACTCGACGCTGGAGCGTGGAGGTCGAGTTATAAAAGTGGATGATTGCCCGGTGCGCACCACGCACTGATTCGTAGGTTCGACGTATCAAGTCCTCGCGGCACTGGGTCAGCACCTGAATAGTGACGTCCTCGGGAATCAGGTTGTTCTCGATGATGTGGCGCACGAAGTCGAAGTCCGGCTGGCTCGCCGAGGGGAATCCGACCTCGATCTCTTTGAACCCCATCTCCACGAGGTGTTCGAACATCAGCAACTTGCGCTCGGGATCCATCGGGTCGATGAGGGCCTGGTTGCCGTCTCGAAGATCGACGCTGCACCAGCGGGGTGCCTGGGCGAGGCGTCGATTGGGCCAGGTGCGGTCCGGTAGTTCCACGGGGACGGTGGCTCGGTACTTCTGGAACGGCATGGGGCTCGGTTGTTGGCGCTTGTCTTTCACGGCCCCTCCTCTCTGGGATTGCCGTCCGTTGGCAGTGACGAAAAAACCCCCGCCGAGGCGGGGGCGGGGGCGGTTAGACGCTCCGCCCTACTCCGACAGTCGCCCCCGAACGATGTAACTCACGTCGTTATGCTACCCCCGTCCACAGGTCCGGTGGCAAGGCGACCCCGCTAGCGTTGCGCCGTGGGAATTCTCAAAGCGCTCCTGAAGTTGACGGTTCTCGCCTTCGTGGGCACCGCCGTTGCGGCCGTGGTGGCCCTGGTGCGCCGTTCCCCCGCCGCCACCCCCGTCTCCTACGACGAGTGGCCCGCCGTACCGACCAAACCAACCGCTTCACCTACTAACTAAGGAGCCACCATGGCCGACATGGAGTACCGCCGCCTGGGACGTTCGGGACTGAAGGTCAGCGTGCTGTCCTTCGGTTCGTGGGTCACCTTCGCCAACAAGAACCAGATTGAGAACGCCCGCCAGGCCGCCGAGTGCTTGAACGCCGCCAAGGAGGCGGGCGTCAACTTCTTCGACAACGCCGAGGGCTACTCCGCTGGTGAGTCCGAGCGCGTGATGGGCGAGGCCTTCCGCGAACTGGGTTGGAAGCGTCACGAGTACGTGGTCTCCACCAAGCTCTTCTGGGGCCTGCACAACGTCCCCAACATGAAGAACACCCTGAACCGCAAGTACCTGAGCCAGGCCATCGACGGCTCGCTCGAGCGCTTCGGCCTCGACTTCGTGGACCTGGTCTTCTGCCACCGCCCCGACGCGCACACCCCGATCGAAGAGACGGTTTGGGCGATGAGCGACATGATCACCCAGGGCAAGGCCCTCTACTGGGGCACCTCGGAGTGGAGTGCCGACGAAATCCGCGCGGCCTACGACATCGCCGACAAGCACCATCTGCACAAGCCCGTGATGGAGCAGCCGCAGTACAACATCTTGTGGCGCGACCGCGTCGAGAAGGAGTACAAGCGCCTGTACGAGGACATCGGCCTTGGCACCACCATTTGGTCACCCTTGGCGTCAGGCCTCCTCACCGGTAAGTACCTGAACGGCATCCCCGAGGGATCGCGCGCGACGCTCCCCGGTTACGAATGGCTGAAGGGCATGCTGAGCGACCCGGAGCGTAATGCCAAGGTCGCCAAACTCAAGGAGATCAGCGACGAATTGGGCGTGACCCTGTCTCAGTTCGCCATTGCCTGGTGCGCCCGGAACAAGAACGTCTCCACGGTGATTACCGGCGCCTCAACGGTGGATCAGGTTCGCGAGAATATGACCGCTCTCGACGCCCTCCCCTTGCTGACCGACGAAATCATGGAGCGCGTCGACGTCGCCACCTTGTTCTAGTTAGTTCCAACAATTGCAAAACCCCCTCCGCGCTGAGCGCGGAGGGGGTTTTGTTTGTTGCGTGACGGCTGACTAGATCGTCGGCGACGCGTTGGAATTGCGACCGGCGAAGAGTCGCAACGAAGCCGGCGCCAAGGCCTGGTGTGAACGGAACACCAGCGAGACACCAATCAAGATATAGAGCTCGTTCAGAATGCTGCGGAACGTGTCCGTGCGGGTACCCATGGCTTGGAAGACGCCGGGGGCAATCAACTGGAATACCGAGTACGCCAGCACGAAGAGCGTGATGATGATAATTACCACCGACACGAAGCTCACCGCGGCGACGTAGCTACGAGCCAGACGACGCGTGGCGCTTCCCGCGTCGGGCTCGGAGTCGGCCAGGGCCAATCCACGGCGACGGTGCATCACGTGAGCCGCTCCCGCAATCATCAGAAGCAGCAAGCCCATCACCACCGACCTGGCAATTGTGTCTGTCTCCGCGTGCGACATGTAGCCCATGCCCGGCTGAGTTTGACGTCCGATGAGGCTGGTCAGCCCCCGAACTACGTTGATCGAGCCCAGACCCGCCAGGATCAGGGTGAGGAACGCCCCTCCGAAGAGGAAGGCCGCCATAGGCCGCTTGCCCGTGGTGTCAGGTTCGGACCGGTTGGCCACGGTGAGGATAATGAAGGTGATGACCGGCACCACCAAAACTGCCAGCATCAAGAGACCCAAAACGGTCACACCGCCTATCAGGCCACCAAGCAACGAGGACATAGTCCCTCCTTTTCGCGACCCACCCTTTGGAGATCACGGAAAAAGCCTAGAAACGGCCATGCGAAGAAAAGGTGATGATTCACATCCAAATCGAATCGCGAAGCCCGATTTTCCTACAAATGCAGGGTTTCACGCCGTCAATAAAACATTTCTTCGAAGTCGGAACTACCGAAGGGCGATGAGGTGAATGTCCTTGATTCCATCCGATTCACGAAGTCGCTCAACGACCCCGAGAGGTGTCGGCTGGATGGTTGAGAGCACCATCAACGCCGTCTTCGAACGAGGGTCGGGGCCCACCGCCATGGACGCAATCGAGATTTCCGCCTCGCCCAGGGCGAGACCAACGAGACCAATCATGCCCGGTCGGTCGTCGTTGCGCACCACGAGCATTGAACTAGTCGGGGCAATTTCGACACTGTGGCCATCAACGCTGACGAGACGGGTTTCAACCCGGGTGCCGATGGTCATGAGGGTTCCCGAGACCGCGTGGTCTCCCGATCTAACGGTAATCAGGCTCACGTATTCCGACGACTCCACCGAAGACACCTCACCAAATGTGAGGTTGTGCTCGGCGGCTAACTGGGGTGCGTTCACGAAGGACACGCCCTGGTGGCCGGTGGCGCTGAGAAGCCCCTTGAGCGCACAGAGGGTCAGAATCTTGGTCCCGGAGCCGGCTAGCTCGCCCTGGTAAATCACTTCGAGGTCGGCGGGCCTCCCGTCGAGCAGTCCGCCGATGAACCGGCCAAGCAGTTCGGCGAGACCCATGAACGGGCGAACCGAGTTCGATACCTCGCCGGCGGACACGTTCACCGCGAAGGGAACGAAGTCGCCCGCCAGAGCGAGTTGGACCTGCTCGGCGATAGTGATGCCCGCCTTGTCCTGGGCCTCAACGGTTGATGCTCCGAGGTGAGGGGCCACCACCACCGAGGGCAGCTCAAACAACGGGGATTCGGTGGTCGGTTCCTTCTCGAACACGTCAAGAGCCGCACCTTGCACGTGGCCTGACTTCACCGCCTCGGCGAGGTCGGCCTCGTTCACGATGCCACCGCGGGCGACGTTGATGATGCGCACTCCCGGCTTGCACTTTCGCAGGGCGGCCGCGTCCAGCAAGTTCGTCGTTTCCTTGTTTTTGGGAAGGTGAATGGTAATGAAGTCCGAGCGCGACAGCAGTTCATCCAGAGTCATCAATTCGACGCCCATGTGACGGGCCCGATCTTCCGAGATGTACGGGTCGTAGGCCACGAGGTGCATCCCGAAGGCCAAGGCCCGCTGCGCCACGAGGGCGCCAATCTTGCCGAGGCCGACGACGCCCAGGGTCTTGCCGTGGAGTTCGACACCCTCCCACTTCGAGCGCTCCCACTTGCCGTTCTTCAAGGCCCCGTGGGCCTGGGGGATGTTGCGAGCTTGGGCCAACAAGAGAGCCATGGTCTGCTCGGCGGCCGACAGGATGTTGGACACCGGTGCGTTCACGACCATGATGCCCAGTTCGGTCGCCCGGGTCACGTCAACGTTGTCAAGTCCGATACCGGCGCGACCCACCACGATCATGTCCTTGGCCGCCTCCAGGGTGGCGGCGTCGACCTTGGTGGCCGAGCGGATAATCAAGGCGTGAGCCCCACGCACGGCGTCGAGAAGTTGCTCGGGCGTCAGACCCAACTGAATGTCGACTTCGTGGCCGGCCGCCCGGAGCTCGTCGAGCCCCGACGCCGCAATTTCTTCAGTAACGAGAACCCGAGCCACACATGACCTTTCTGTAAAGGAGACAGCCTACGAGGAGACGAGACGTGCTCAGCCGGCCGTCACGAAAGCAGAGAACCGCTCGAGACCTTCGGCGAGGTCGGCATCTCCCAGGGCGTACGAGAGACGGAAGTAGCCCGGCGTGCCGAATGCCTCCCCCGGCACCACGGCCACCTTGATGGTCTCGAGCAGATGCTCGGCCAGCTCGGCCGACGTGTGGCAGGTGCGCCCGCCGATGGAGCGTCCCAGGAGTTCGGTTACGTTCGGGTAGCAGTAGAAGGCCCCGTGGGGCTCCACGCAATGCACGCCGTCAATGGCGTTCAGCATCGACGTCATCGTCTGGCGGCGTCGATCGAAGGCCGAGCGCATCGCGGCCACGGCCGACAGGTCACCCGTGAGAGCGGCGATGGCGGCGCGCTGGGAGATATTGGAGATGTTCGACGTGGTCTGGCTCTGGTAGTTGATGGCCGCGTTCATCACGTCGGGCGCGCCGATCATCCAACCGATGCGCCAACCGGTCATGGCGTAGGTCTTGGCCACGCCGTTCACGACGACCCACCGGTCGGCGATCTCGGGGGCGACCACGGGCAGCGAGACGTTCTTCGCGTCGCCGTAGACGAGGTGCTCGTAGATTTCGTCGCAGAGAACCCAGACGTCGTTCTCGGCAGCCCAGCGACCGATGGCCGCCACGTCATCGGGGCGCACGACGGCTCCGGTCGGGTTGTTGGGCGAACAGAACACGAGGAGCTTGGTCTTCGGGGTACGAGCCGCCTCGAGTTCGTCGAAGGTCAGACGAAAACCGTTGGCCTCGCGGGTCATCACCGAGATGGGCTTTCCACCGGCCAGGTACACCGCCT
>CAXBRI010000011.1:0-13498 GCA_963978125.1 uncultured bacterium
TTCTACGACCCCTTCCCCGAGGTGACCCACTTCGCCGAGCCGGTGTCACGGGCCATGGGGGTGGGCGTCAATGATGAAGAGCTGCATCGCTTTGTGCGCCGCGCCCCCCGCGACAACAAGTGGAGCCACGCGGTGCAGATCTTCGCCGGATCGCCGTCCATGCCCGGGGCCGCGGGACTCGTCGTGCGTGGGGCCATGGCCGGGGGCGCATCAATGGTTCGCCTCGCCACGCGGGGCAACCTGCCCTCGGGAGTAGGCGTGCCCGTCGAAGCCGTCTACGCCGACCACTGTGATGACCGGTGTGTCGCGGTCGCGGCCGGACCGGGCCTGGGCTCGGACTGCGACGAATGGCTCGCGGAAAAGCTGCTCACCGTGGCGGTACCCGTCGTGCTCGACGCCGACGCCTTACGAACCTCCGTGGTCGCCCTACGACCGGCCGACCAGACCTGGATCCTCACGCCCCACGCAGGCGAGTTCGCGCGACTCACCGGTGAGGCCCCGTCCCTTGATTCCGTGAGTGCCTTGGCCGCATCGAGTGGGTGCGTGGTGCTCGCCAAGGGGCCCGAAACGATCGTGGCCCGACCCGATGGGGACTACCGGGTGGTGACGTCTGGTACCGCCCAGTTGGCGACGGCCGGTTCCGGTGACGTGCTGACCGGCCTCATCGTCGGAGCCCTCGCCAGTGGACACGAGCCGTGGACTGCGGCCTATCTCGCCGCCCACCTGCACGGTCTTGCCGGTCAACGTCTTACACCGCACGAAGGCGCGGGGGTCCTCGCCGACCACGTGCGAGAGATTCTGTCCGAGTTGCCCTGACATCGCCCTCATCCATCAAGACACCGGTGTGGGCCAGAATCACGAGCATCACGGCGACCGCGCGGAAGACCTGACTGTCGCCCCGAAGACGGGACATCACGTTGCCGAGGTCATCCACCCGTACGAAGCTCGGCACCGCCAACCCCGACGTCGGGGCTTAACCCGGCTGATACGTCCCGAATTCCGCGCGAAGGACGTCGGCCACTTCCCCGAGCGTGGCCATGCGTGACAGGGCCGTCTTCATCGGGTACAAAAGATTCGCCGAACCCCTGGCCGCGGTGGTCAGATCGTCGAGCGCGGCGCGCACTGCGTCGTTGTCGCGATTGGCCTTGACGTCTTTCACGCGGGCGACCTGCGCGCGCTGCTGAGCCTCGTCAATCGGGAACACGTCAGCTGGGTCAGTCGCCGCGTCCACAAACTTGTTGACACCAACCACGACTCGTTCGCCGGAATCAACGCCCCTCGCGTAGTCGTACGCGGCCGACTCAATTTCGTCCTGCATGTAATGCGCCTCGATGGCCGAGACTGAACCACCCATCTCGTCAATCGTGTCGATGTACGTCCGGGCCCGAGCTTCGAGTTCGTCGGTCAGCGACTCGATGAAGTAGCTGCCGGCGAAGGGGTCGACCGTGTCGCCGAGTCCCGACTCGTATCCGATGATTTGCTGTGTGCGCAGGGCAATCTTCGCGGCCTTCTCGGTGGGCAGACCCAGGGCCTCGTCGAAACCGTTGGTGTGCAGACTCTGGGTTCCGCCCAGCGCCGCCGCGAGGGCCTGCACCGTCACGCGCACGATGTTGTTCTCGGGCTGTTGGGCGGTGAGAGTCGATCCGCCCGTTTGGGTGTGGAATCGCAACATCATCGACTTGGGATCCTTCGCCCCGAAACGCTCGCGCATGATGGAGGCCCATAGGCGCCGCGCCGCCCGGAACTTCGCGACCTCCTCGAAGAGGTTGTTGTGCGAGTTGAAGAAGAACGAAAGGCGCGGGGCGAAATCGTCCAGGGCGAGACCGGCCGCCAGGGCGGCTTCGACGTAGGCGATGCCGTTGGCCAAAGTGAAGGCAATCTCTTGAGCCGCGGTCGAACCGGCTTCACGAATGTGGTAGCCGGAGATGGAGATGGTATTCCAGTTGGGCATCTCCTTCGCGCAGTAGGAGAAAGTGTCCACAATCAGGCGCATCGACGGGCGGGGCGGGTATACGTAGGTGCCACGCGCCACGTACTCCTTCAAGATGTCGTTTTGGATTGTGCCACGGAGCTGGTCGCCCCGCACACCGTTCTCTTCGGCGACCAGCTGATACAGAAGGAGCAGCGTGGACGCCGTCGAATTGATGGTCATCGACGTCGTCACCTGATCGAGGGGCAGGTCGGCGAGCAGGAGGCGCATGTCGGCCAGGGACGAGATGGCGACGCCCACCTTGCCCACTTCGCCTTCGGCGCGCGCGTGGTCGGCGTCGTAACCCATCTGGGTGGGCAGGTCGAAGGCGCAACTCAGCCCCGTTTGGCCGGCGTCCAACAGGAACTTGAACCTCTGATTGGTCGCCTCCGCGGTGCCAAAGCCCGCGTACTGGCGCATGGTCCACAGCCGTCCGCGGTACATCGTGGGTTGGACCCCTCGCGTGAAGGGGTACGAACCGGGGTCGCCCAGTTTGGAGTCGTACTCGAAGGCCGCGAGGTCACCAGGCTTGTACACCGGACGAATTTCGATTCCAGAGTCAGTCAGACGTTTCTCGTCAGCCACGGGGCAAGGTTAGGCGTTTGGCGCCATCCCCACTACGGTCGCGGTGGTCAACCAGACTGAGGAAATGTTCTGCACCTCATGCGGTAGCCCACTGTCCGACAACGGCACGTGTCCCACGTGCGGACGGGTACAGAATTCGTCGGGCTCCGGCGGGGCTCTCGCATCCGCGCCCTACGCCACTATCTGGAAACGAATCCTCTGCAACATCATTGACGGAATCATTGTCGGCCTATTTGCCACGTTGGGACTTCCTCTTCTCGGATTCGCCAAGGGTCAAAGTGTCAGCGATCTCGTCGCCACTCATTCCAAAACGTTGGCGGTCGCACAGATGATTCTGATGACGCTTTATCTCGTCGTCTCGTATACCGCCGGTCGCGGTCAGACCCTCGGCAACCGAATCATGAAGACACGCGTGCTGTCGGAGGGCATGTCACCCCTCAGCCCTCAGCAGGCCGTCGTGAGGGCTGTGCTCGTCGCACTCGTTCTCGCCAGCGGTTCACTGCTCGCCAGCAAGTCCAGCGCCTTGGCGTACCCCCAGTTGATTGCCCTGGTGGATGCCGCCTGGTTCTGGGTGGGCGACAAGCGTCAGATGATCCACGACAAGCTCGCGCGCACGGTGGTGGTGGGTCTTTAAGGCCTCACCGCGTGCGGCATGCACAGTTCGTCGTACTCGGCGATCACAATCGGGCCAGCCGATTCGCCGCACGCCGGGCAGGCCGGGTCGCGGCGCACCTTGAACGTCCGGAACGACTCGTCCATCGCGTCGTAGGTGAGCAGGCGCCCGACGAGCGGGTCGCCGAGTTCCAGAATCATCTTGATGGCCTCGAGCGCCTGGATGGACCCGACGATGCCCGGAAGCACGCCGAGCACTCCGGCCTCGGCACAACTCGGCGCGAGTTCGGCGGGCGGTGGCTCGGGGATCATGCAGCGGTAGCACGGGCCCACGTAGGGGTTGAAGACCGTCACCTGGCCCTCGAACCGGAAGATCGAGCCGTGCACGACGGGGATGCGCTTCAGCAACGCGGCGTCGTTCACGAGGTAGCGCGTCGGGAAGTTGTCGGTGCCGTCGACGATGACATCGTAACCATCGATGATGTCGAGGATGTTGTCGGCCCCGAGTCGCACGTCGTAGGTCTTGACGATGAGGTCGGGGTTCATGGCCTGCAGGGTCTGCTTGGCCGAGTCGACCTTGCGCATGCCCACGCGGTCCATGTTGTGGAGCACCTGACGCTGGATGTTCGACGCGTCAACGACGTCCATGTCAATGATGCCGATGGTGCCCACGCCCGCGGCCGCGAGGTACAAAGCGGCCGGCGAGCCGAGCCCGCCCGCACCGAGCATCAGGACCTTGGCGTCGAGCAACTTCTGCTGACCCTTCTCCCCCACCTCGGGCAATAACAGGTGGCGGTGGTACCGGTTGCGCTGATCGGCGTTCAGCGTGCGCGGCGTCGTCCAGGGGCGACCCTCGTCCTTCCAGCGATTGAAGCCACCGATGACCGACACGACGTCGGAGTAACCGAGAGCCTTCAACGTGTAGGCCGCGAAGGCTGACCGGGTGCCACCCGCGCAGTAGATCGCGACGTGGGCGTCCTTGTCGGGAATGCGCCCCTCAATGGAGAATTCCAACTGGCCCCGAGGCACGTGAATGGCGCCGGGCAGGGCGCCCTGCTCGTACTCGTCGGGTTCGCGGACGTCGAGGAGGACGTAGTCCGAGAGGTCACCGGCGACGACCTGGGGCTCGACCTCGGTAATGGCCGATTTCGCGGCGTTCAGCAAATCACGGGGTGTGGCCACGGCTCTCCTTGGTCGACTCTAAATCTTACTAGTTTGGTCAACATTAACAATCTGCCCCTCCTGATAGACCACGACGCGTGACTCTGAGCGACCTTCTCGCCGCACGCCGCATGGTTCGTTCCTTTGACGGCCGGGCCGTGCCGGGCGACCTACTGAGCGAATTGGCCACCACCGCCCTGCTTTCTCCCACCGCCGGCAACTCGGCCGGGGTTCGCATGACCGTCGTGGACCAGTCGCGTCTCGCCGAGTACTTCTCCGTGGCCACCGACGACGCGTGGCGGCGTGGTGCTCCCCGGGCGGCCGGTCTGATGCGTGCGGGAGGAGTGGTGCTCATCACCTCGCGCCCCCAGGACTACCTCGCTCGCTACAGCGAACCGGACAAGGCCGAATCGGGCCTGGGCGATCCCCAGCAGTGGGCCATCCCCTACTGGCACACGGACGCGGCGATGGCGACCATGTCCCTCTTACTGCTTCTTGAAGAGCACGAACTCGTGGCCACTATTTGGGGGAACTTCCGCCATGAAGAGAATGTGTTGACGTGGGCCGGTGCCGGGGACGAGCGACTTTTCGCCACGGTGCTCGTCGGGTACCCCGACGGGAACGACACGCCCTCAGCGTCGCTCGCCCGGCCGGTGCCGCCGCGAGCGAAGAGGGTGCGCCGCCTGTCGGGTGACTAACCGGCGCTAATCGCGCTGAGGAACTCCACAATCGTGCGAGCACCGAAGGCGGTGCCACCACGCGTGTAGTAACCCTTGGGCGAGTCGGCCCGACCCGGGCCGGCCATGTCGATGTGCACCCAGGGTCGACCACCCGTGAAGCGCTGCAAGATCAACGCGGCGACGATGGAACCCGCCCCGCCGCCTTTGCCGATGTTGCGCACGTCGGCGGTCTCCGACTCGATGAGCGAGTTGTACTGCTGGACGAGCGGCAGACGCCACATGGCCTCGCCCGAACGGTCGCTGGCCGCGGCGATCGCCGAGGCCAACTCGTCGGTGGAGGCAAAGAAGGCGGCCATGTCGTCGCCAAGCGCGATGCGCTGGGCTCCGGTCAGGGTCGCGATGTCGATGATGGCGTCAGGGTTGGCCTCAACGGCCAGGCTGAGGCCGTCGGCCAGAATCAGGCGGCCCTCGGCGTCGGTGTTGATGACTTCAATGGTGGTGCCGTTGCGAATGGTGAGCACGTCGCCGGGCTTGGTGGCCGAGCCACCCAACATGTTCTCGGTCAAGGGCGTGATCGCCGTGATCTCGACGGGCAGTCCGAGTCGGGCGGCCATGGAAATTGCCGCCATGACAATGGCCGATCCGCTCATGTCGGTCTTCATCGTCGTCATGCCGTCGGGCGACTTGATCCACAACCCACCGGAGTCGAACGTGACACCCTTGCCCACGAGAGCGATGTGGGGAATCGGCTTGTCGTGTTGTGGCCGGTAGCGGGCGATGACCAGACGCACCGGCTCGTCCGAACCGGCACCCACACCAAGCAGACCTCCGAGCTTCTCGTCCTTGACCTTCGATTCGGTCCAGATGTCGACCTTCACCTTCGGGTCGTTGGACAGTCGGGCGTCAAAGGCCTTCGCCAACTCCTTCGGCGACAGGTCACCGGCCGGGGTGTCAATCAGGCGCTTGGCCCAGTTGACGGCCTCGGCGATCACCGAGGCGCGGTTGAGTGCGCGTTGCGCCGCGTCGTGCACCTCGGTCGAGGGAACCGGGTTGCCCAGCACGGCCACATCGAAGCCACCCTTCTCCTGCGGGCGCTTGTAGTCGTACGAGGCGAGGAGAGCGCCTTCAACGAGAGCCTGAACCGCGGCCGACGCATCTTCAATCGCCTCGGTGGGAACAAGAAAGGCCAAGGTGGCGTCACCGGCCGCGCGCGCGGCGGCGGCACCGGCCAGACGGAACGAGTCATGCCCGTTGAACGAGTCACCCACCGACACGAGCAGGACACTCGGGCCCGACACCGAACGCAGCACGACCGTGCTGCCGGGCTCGGCCTTCAGGCCGTGGCGCACGCACCAGTCGGCCGAGAGGTCACCGGGAAGTCCGGCGCCGGGGACGGCGTCGCGCAACACGCTCAGTACGGTCGCCTCACCCTTGTCGAGAGTGACGGGCAAGGCAACAAAGGGACGGCTCGCGGCATCGGCGGCGGCAATCAAGCGGGCGGAACGGGACATGGATCCCCCTTATGGCTAGTGGGTCAGTTACTTCTGTTTGGCTGGGCGGTGGTGGGGGCCTTCGGCCCACCGGGCCATCGTCCAAGCCAGGTCGCTCAGCCTATTGAGGTAGGCCACCACGTGCGAATCCTCGAGCGGGTAGCCCACGGCGAAGCGCTCGGCGCGGCGAATGGTCGTGCGGGCGACGTCCAGGGCCGCCGACAACTGGTTCTCACCGGGGACGACGAACTCTGTCGGCATCTCGTACTCGGCGGCTAGTTCGTCAATCAGCGTCTCGAGCCGGGCGACCATTTCGGGGGTCACCTTGGACGAGCCGTCGATGAGCTTGTGGCGATTGGCCGGCAGGGTGGCCACTTCGGCCATTAAGACGTAAAGGTCGCGCTCGAGGGTCACGATCATCTCGTTGAGTCGGCTACCGGGCTCGGTGAGCGACCGGGCCCATCCGAGTGCGGCCTGCGCCTCGTCCACCGAACCGTTGACCTCGATGGGGTCGGAACTCTTGGCGACGCGGCCTCCGAAGTAGAGGCCGGTGGTGCCGTCGTCCCCGGCTCGGGTGTAGATCTTCACCGACTCAGCGTAAAGGCAATTCCCGCCAACTAGCCTGACTACACACATGGAGCCGCCCCGCCCGCCCTTCGCCCGACCGGGACAGTCCGACCCGTATCTGGCCGCCTTGGCCGAGCGCGTTCTCGTCTACGACGGGGCCACCGGCACCAACCTCCAGCTGGCCCACCTCGGCCCCGACGACTTCGGTGGCGCGGCCTTCGAGGGCTGCAACGAAATTCTCACCGTGACCCGGCCCGACGCCATCGAGACGCTGCACCGTTCCTTCTTGGACGTCGGTGTCGACGTCATCGAAACGGACTCCTTTGGCTCGTTCTCGGTCGTTCTTGCCGAGTACGGCATCCCCGAACGGGCCCACGAGTTGGGTCTGGCCTCGGCCCAAATCGCCAGGCGAGTGGCCGACGAGTACACGAGCCCCGGTTCGCCCAAATTCGTGGCCGGCTCCATCGGCCCGGGCACCAAGTTCCCGACCCTCGGCCAGATCACGTACGACGAACTCAGCGCCAGTTACGAGGAACTCGCCTACGCCCTCCTCGAAGGTGGCGTCGACCTGCTTCTCGTGGAAACGATGTTCGACCTCCTCTCGGGCAAGGCCGCAATCAATGCCTGCCACCGGGCCATGGCCCGCCACGGTCGCATTGTTCCGATTCAAGCCCAGGTGACCATCGAACTGACCGGCCGCATGTTGCCGGGCACGGAAATCGGCGCGGCCATCACGTCGCTGTCCAACCTCGGCATCGACGTGCTGGGTCTGAACTGTGCGACCGGCCCGGTTGAAATGTACGAACCCCTGCGCACGCTGTCGACAACCTGCGCCCTGCCCCTGTCGTGCCTACCCAACGCGGGACTGCCCAGTGTCGTCGACGGGGCCATGCACTACGACCTCACCCCCGAAGGTTTGGCCGAGCACCTCGCGCGCTTCGTCTCCGACTTCGGCGTGGCGGCCGTGGGAGGGTGCTGCGGCACGACCCCGGCCCACCTGAAGGCCGTGGTGGACGCCGTGGGCGGCTCGCGGCCCGGCCCACGCCAGCCCATCGTGGAGCCATCGGTCGCCTCCATTTACACCGCCGTCCCTTACCAACAGGACCGCTCCGTGTTGCTCGTGGGTGAGCGCACCAACGCCAACGGATCGAAGAAGTTCCGCGAAGCCATGTTGTCGGGCGACTGGGACACCTGCGTAGCCATCGGACGCGAGCAGATTGCCGAAGGTGCCCACGTTCTCGACGTGTGCGTGGACTACACCGGTGCCGATGGCGTGTCCGACATGACCGATCTGATGAGTCGCCTGGCCACGCAGTCCTCGGTGCCGATCATGGTCGACACTACCGAGACGGCCGTGGCCCGTTCGGCGCTCACCTGGCTGGGCGGTAAGGCGCTCCTCAACTCGGTCAATCTCGAAGAGGGCGACGGGCCGGGCACCCGACTTGACGGATTCCTGACTCTGGCCGCCGAGTTCGGGGCCGCCGTCGTGGCGACGTGTATCGACGAAGAGGGCCAGGCCCGCACCGCCGACTGGAAGGTCCGCGCCGCGAGGGCCATCACCGATTTGGCCGTGGAGCGCTACGGACTCGACGCCCACGACATTTTCATCGACCCTCTCGCCCTGCCCTTGTCGACGGGCATGGAGGAGTCGCGCCGCGACGGGTTCGAAACTATTGAGGCCATCCGCCGCATCAAGGCCGAAATCCCCGGCGTGCGCACGATTCTGGGACTCTCCAACATCTCCTTCGGTCTGAACGCGGCCGCCCGTCAGGCCCTGAACAGCGTCTACCTCGCCGAGTGCGCCGAGGCGGGACTCGACGCCGCCATCGTCCACGCCTCCAAGATCATTCCGCTGGCCCGCATCGACGAAAAGGTTCGTGAGGTCTGCCGTGACCTCATCTACGACCGCCGCCGCGAGGGATACGACCCGCTCCAGGAACTCCTATCACTCTTCGAAGGCGTCACCACCACGAGCTCGAATGCCTCGAAACTCGACGAGTTGCCGCTGCGAGATCGCCTGCGCCGGCGCATCATCGACGGCGTGCGCACCGGACTCGAGACCGACCTTGACGCGGCCCTGGCCGAGGGCCTGGCGGCGCTCGACATCGTCAACGACGTGCTCCTCGATGGCATGAAGGAAGTCGGGGAACTCTTCGCCTCGGGCGAGATGCAGTTGCCCTTCGTGCTCCAGAGTGCTGAAACGATGAAGACAGCCGTCGCCCACTTGGAACCCCACATGGAAAAGAGTGACCAGGGCGGCCGCGGCAAGGTCGTGCTCGCCACCGTCAAGGGCGACGTGCACGACATCGGCAAGAACCTCGTCGACATCATCCTGACCAACAACGGTTACGAGGTCATCAACCTCGGCATCAAGGTCGGCATCAACGAGATGATCGCCGCGGTCGAGGAGCACCAGGCCGACGCCCTCGGCATGAGCGGCCTGCTCGTGAAGTCCACACTCATCATGCGCGAGAACCTCGAGATCATGGCCGAGCGGGGACTCGCCCACGTGCCGGTTCTGCTGGGCGGGGCGGCTCTTACCCGCACGTACGTCGAACGCGATCTGCGAGCCGCCTACCCCGGACGCGTCTTCTACGGCCGCGACGCCTTCGAGGGCCTCCGGGTCCTCGACCGACTCGGTGAAATTCGTCGCTCGGGTGAGGACGACCCGACCTTCGGTCGCGAGTTGTCCGAGAAGAACGTGTCGCGCCGCTTCCGTGAGGAGAGCGCCCCGTCGCCCGACGCGCCCCGTCGTGCCCCGTCCGTGCAAACGGACAACCCCCTCTTCACACCTCCCTTCATCGGTTCACGCGTCGCCAAGGGCATCGCCCTCGACGAGATCGCCGGTTATCTCAACCAGACGGCCCTCTTCCGTAACCAGTGGGGGTACCGCCCCGAGGAGGGCGAGGATGACGCCGCCTTCAAAGAGCGCGTCGGCATCGTGTTGCGCGAGCAGTTGGCCCTCGCCAAGTCGGAGGACCTCCTCGTCCCCCAGGTCGTGTGGGGCCACTTTCCGGCCGCGGCCGACGGACAGGACCTCGTCATCTTCACTGACGACGAGCACACCACCGAGCGTGCCCGGTTCCACTTCCCCCGTCAAGCCCAGGACCCCTACCTGTGCATCGCCGATTTCTTTCGACCCGTGGACTCCCCCGACAAGGACTACGCCAGCTTCATGTTGGTCACCATGGGCCAGCGGGTCTCTGAGCGCACCCGTGAGCTCTTCGAAGAGAACCGTTACAGCGACTACCTCATGTTGCACGGACTCGGCGTCGAGATGGCCGAAGCGCTCGCCGAACTGTGGCACCGCCGGATCCGCGAAGAACTCGGATTCGCCGGGGAGGACGGCCCGAGTCTGACCGGCCTGTTCCGCCAGCAGTACCGCGGTGGCCGCTACTCGTGGGGATACCCGGCCTGCCCGGATCTCACCGACAACGCGACCGTCGCCGACCTGCTCGAGGCCTCACGCATCGGCGTGGAAGTGTCCGAAGGGTTCCAGCTGCACCCCGAGCAAACGACCGATGCCATCATCTGCCACCACCCCCAGGCGAAGTACTTCATCGCCTGATTCGTCTTTACCGCCTCGAGCGTCCTACTGCTTCCGCTACGACATCGCTCCAGTTCGTTGGGGTGAGGCCCAGTTCAACGCGGGTCGCAACATCGTCAATAACGAATGGCGATTCGAACTGGTACAGCGTCTTGGGAAGTTCACGCATCATCGGACTAACCAGCCCTAGAGCCCGAAGAACACCGGTGGGAATTCGCCGCACGCTCGGTTCGGGCACCCCGGCCGCCCTGGCCATATCGGCAATCACTTCGCGCATTGTCTTGGGAGGATTGGTGACCGCGTGCCACGCACGGCCCCAGGCCAGCGGGTTCGTCGCGGCAGAGACGAGAGATCGTCCCACGTCGCCAGTGTAAGTCCACGAGTGAGTGACGTCCGGGTTGCCGATTACCGACACGGACTTGCCGGCGAGCAGGGGCTTGAGGGCTCGTTCAAAGAAAGATTGTGATCCCGCGCCGATGAAGTCAGACGCACGCACCTCGGTCGCCCGAATATCTCCCTGCTCATGAGCCGCAATGGCTTCGTGCCACATGCGGGCGCGGACTTGGGCCTTAGGTAAGTCAGAAATGAAGGGATCGCTTGGGCGCATCGGACTCGTGGGAGGGCCGTAGGCGTAGAGGTTGCTCAGGGTAGTCAATACCGCCCCACTGGACTTTGCCGCTGCCAGTAATGCCGAAGCAATCGGTGGCCAATCGGTGATCCAGCGGTGGTACGGCGGATTAGCGCAGTTGAAAATCGCCGTCGCTCCATGAGACACTCGCGATAGAAAGTCGCCGTCACTCGCGTCACCCGCGACGGCTCGCGACCCGGGAATCTCCGTGCCGGATCGAGTAACAACAATCACTTCTGCCTCACTCGACGCCAGCTCTCGAGCCACTGCCCGACCAGTCGCACCAGCCCCGACAATCACAAACTTTTCCATGGGCACGACTTTAAACAACTCGGAAACAAGCGAAACCGAGGATGATTCGTTACGATTTAGAACCCTATCGGCGGCTGAGGCTGACGGGTGTGGCGTCCGAGAGCGCCTCACGAGCGTGGTAACTCGAACGCGTCAACGGTGAACTCTGCACATGGGACAGGCCCAACTCACGGCCACGAGCCGCGAGCTCCTCGAACTCGGCCGGCTCCCAGTAGCGCGACACCGGGAGGTGGCGCTCGGTCGGCCGGAGATACTGCCCGATGGTCACGATCGAGACACCCACGGCTTTGAGATCGGCCATGGTCGCCACGACTTCATCGGCCGTTTCGCCGAGGCCGACCATCAAACCCGACTTGGTAGTGAGCCCCTGGGCCGCCGCGCGAGCGAGAACCGTGAGTGAGCGGAGGTACCCCGCGCTGGGACGCACGGCCCGCTGCAGGCGCGCGACCGTTTCGACGTTGTGGTTCACCACGTCGGGCCGGGCGTCGAGGATGAGCTGCAGCGCCGCCGGGTCACCCTTCAGGTCGCTGATGAGAACTTCCACGTCGGTGTCGGGTTTGCGACGGCGCACCGCGCGAATCGTCTCGGCGATGGCTCCGGCACCCCCGTCCTCCAGGTCGTCACGGGCCACGCAGGTGATCACGGCGTGACGCAGATTGAGCCGAACAACGGCTTCGGCCACTCGTTCGGGTTCGGTCGGGTCGAGTGGGCCGGGCTTACGGGTGTCGATCAGACAGAAGCCGCAAGCCCGCGTGCAGCGCTCGCCATTCACCATGAACGTCGCCGTCCCCGATTCCCAGCACTCGAAAATGTTGGGGCAGCCGGCCTCTTCGCACACCGTCACGAGGCGCAGGTCCTCGGTCAGTTTGCGCAACGAGCGGTACTCGTCGCCCATGTGGGCCTCGATTCTGAGCCACTCGGGCTTGCGGGTACGAATCGACAACCCGGCGTCGGGGTCCACGCCGGCCTTACGGAGACGGCGAAGTAACGGCCGCTCGGCGGTCAGCGTCGATTCGGACTGATCGACTCGGGCGACCTGCGCGTTTCCTCCGAGGTGGACCTCGATCTCGTCGCCGAGAATCTCTTCGACCTCGCGGTCGGAGACATCGAGTCCCAGGGAGGCCAGTGAGCCCACCGGCTTGTCGGGAATGCCGCAGGGCACGATAGCCTCGAAGGCCGCGAGGTCCACGGTGACGTTGAGCGCCACTCCGTGCAGGGTGCGACGACGACCTCGGTCATCGCGCTGGGTCCGGGTGCCCACTTGGGCGACCTTCACCGGACGCGAATCCAGATGGGTCCAGACTCCGGGGTAGCCCTCGAGTCTCCCCACCTCGCCCAACAACGACTCCTGATCGACCCGGCTGATCGTGGCGATCACCGCGTCTTCGAGTCGACCCACGTGGAGTCGGCCCGCCGCCGGGTCGTCATCGACGGTGGCCACGACCCAGGCCACAATCTGGCCTGGTCCGTGGTACGTGACGTCGCCCCCACGGTCGGCGTCGGCGACCACGGCGTGCAGCGAGTCGACCGGCACGAGGAAGTGGTCCTCAGTGGCGCGCACCCCCCGCGTGTACGTGGCGGGGTGCTCCAACAACAAGAGGTAGTCGTCGTCGGCGTTCAACAGGGCGTGTTGGAAGTCGTTCGCTTCGGCGAAGGGAACCCGGCCGAGATGGCGACGACGCAGCACTAGTGCTCGCTCTCGATATCCATTCCCGCGAGGAGCTCACCGACCCGCTCCAGGTACGCGGCGGCCATGGCCGGCTCGATCACGCGGTGGTCGAACGACAAACCCAGCACCATGCGCCGACCGATGGTGAGTTCGGGGCCCTTGGCGCCCTCCACCACGACCGGGGCGTGACGCGCCGCCCCGAGGCTGAGCACGGCCACTTCGGGCTGAATGATGAGCCCGGCGCTGTAGAGAACGTTCGAGGTCGGCGCCTGGGCGAT
>CAXBRI010000012.1:0-13444 GCA_963978125.1 uncultured bacterium
ATCACGCCTGCCGTAGCGCCGTTGTCCCGATGCCGAGAAAATGCTCGGGATAAGGCGCCTTGGCTCAGCCTGAACACTTTTTGCCAACGCTATGGCACCAACGCTAGCCCTGTCCAGTCCGAGGTGGCGTCTTTAATGGAGTGGGACGCCGATGGAGCCATGGCCAAATTCGTGTTCGTGACCGGCGGCGTCACCGACGAGAACGTGACCTCTTTGGTGCACGCCGGCCTGCGCCACTTCGTGGTGGTTCGCTACCTCACCGAATCGCCTAACCCCAAACAGGCGGCGCAGTCGCTGCGCAGACGTCTCGACGAGGCCCTGTCAGCGGTGACGATCTAGCCAACCCAGCAGGGTCGCCACCATGCGCGGGTCGGCCCGCAATTGGTGGCCCGCGCCGTTGATGATTCGCAACTCGGCCCGGCCATCGGCTGCGGCCACAAGGGCTCGCGCGTCGCTCGGCGGCACCTCGACGTCGTCGGCCCCATGCCCGATGAGCAGCCAGCGCGGCGGAATGGTTGCAATCGCCACGAGGGGGTCGATTAGCGCCACGTCCTCACAGAGTTGGTCGGCGCTCAGCAAGTCCTTTTCGTCGGAGACCACTCCCGCGGCGAGTACGGCCGCTCGGAAGGTGGCGGGGTCACCACACCACGCATCCATGTAGGCCGGCGCGGCGAAAGTGGCCACACCGCGGATCTCCTCATCGGCGGCGGCCACCGCCAGAGACAGCGCACCGCCGAATCCAAATCCCGCCAGAGAAACCCGACGGTCGGTTGTCGCGACGGCTCCGATGATGGTGGCGAGGTCCTGACGCCACTGGGTCGCACTGAACGTGCCCGTCGAAGAACCCACGCCCGACAGGGTTCCCGTGGCCACGGTCCAACCGGACTCGTGGGAGAGGTGGGCGGCGAGTTCGGGGAGCAGGCCGGCGGCTTGACGTCCCATGCCCGACAGACGGGGAAGGCCGTGCACCAGAACGAGGACGTGACCGGACTCGGGGCGCCCCTCGGGACGCGCGACCCTCAGGTCGAGTGTGGATGATCCGCTGTCGATGCGCTCGTGAACGAGCACGCGGTTAGATACCGAGCTTGTCGGCCAGCAACTCGCGGTGGTAGGCCGGGTCGCCGAGGAAGAGCTCCGAGGACTTCGCACGCTTGAAGTACAGGTGCGCGTGGTGCTCCCACGTGAAACCGATACCACCGTGGATCTGGATGTTCTCGGCGGCGCAGTGGAAGTAGGCGTCCGAGCAGTACGACTTCGCGAGGCTCGCGGCGACCGGCAGGTCGTCGTTCAGTTCCTGCGCGCAGTAGGCGGCGTAGTACGCGGCCGACTTGGCCGATTCCACCTCGAGCAGCATGTTGGCGCACTTGTGCTTGATGGCCTGGAACGAACCAATCGGGCGACCGAACTGGACGCGGTTCTTCGCGTAGTCCACGGCGTTGTCGAGGACGCGCTGGGCGCCTCCGACCTGCTCAGCGGCGAGCATGGCGGCGGCCACCTGCAGCGTGGTGGCCAGTCCGGCGGCGGCGCCACCTTCGGCACCCACCAACTTGGCCGGCGTGTTGTTGAACTCGAGACGGCTCTGCTTACGGGTCTGGTCCATGGTCGGCAGAGCGGTCTTGGTGAGACCCGAGGCCGATCCCTCGACGGCGAAGAGCGACAGACCCTTCGACGTGTTCGCGGGAACGAGGATCAGGCCAGCGGTCGAACCGTCGGTGACGTAGTTGGCCACGCCACTCAGCGTGAAGTCGCTACCCGAGCCCGACGCGGTGATGCCGATACCGGCCACGTCCCACGCGCCACGGTCGTCGGTGATAGCGAGCGTCGCGATGGTCTCGCCGCTGGCGATACCCGGCAGGTAGGCCTTCTTGTCGGCGTCGGTACCGACGAAGTTCAGCGCGTTGGCCGCGAGGGCCACGGTCGAGAAGTACGGCGAGCACAGCAGCGCGGCACCCATCTCTTCGAACACAACGTAGAGCTCGACGGGGCCGAATCCCTGTCCGCCGAACTCCTCGGCGATGCCCAGACCCTGGAGAGCGAGCTCGTTGGCCATCTGGCTCCACACGGCCGGGTCGTACCCCTCGGCGGTCGCCATGAGGCGACGCACCTCAGTCTCGGGCGACTTCTCTTCCAGGAAGCGTCGAACCATCTTGCGCAGTTCGTCCTGCTCTTCGCTGAAACCGAAGTTCATCTCAACTCCTTGTCCGGGGTGGGCGCTAGAGAGCGTAGTCGGCGCGGCCCTGAGGCAAACTGGGCCGGTGAGCGCCGTCGAACTGGTCTGGTCGGACGCCGCCGCCGAGGTCCACCGGGTGGTCGTCGGCCCGGTGGACAACAACGTGTACGTCATCCGCTGCCGGCGCTCGGGCGAGGCGACACTCCTAGACGCCGCCAACGAACACGACCGGCTCCTGGAGATGGCCACGAAATTGGGGGTCACCAGCGTGCTGGAGACCCACGGCCACTGGGACCACATCGGGGCCGTCGAAGCAGTCCGCGAGGCCGGCCTCGGGGTCTGGGTCCGCGCCGAGGATGCCCACCTCCTTCCCTCCTACGACCACCTGCTCGACGACGACGTCGACTTCGCCGTGGGCCACCTGCGGCTACGCACGATCCACACACCGGGCCACACCCCGGGGTCGATCTGCTTCAGCCTGGTCGACACGCCGCTGCTGTTCACCGGTGACACCCTGTTTCCCGGCGGGCCGGGCAACACGTCCTTCGAGGGCGGGGACTTCCCGACCATCGTGCGCTCCATCGAAGAGCGGCTCTTGCGCACCCACGGACCCGACACCATCTTTTGGCCCGGCCACGGTGCGCCCTCGACCATCGGCACCGAGTCCCCGCACTTCGACGAGTGGGTCGCGCGCGGTTGGTAGGACCCTTTTTCGGGGTGCGCCGGTAGGCTCGCCTGCGTGAGCACACCCCTTCTCGAACTGCGCGATCTGGCCGCCGAAGCCGACGGCGTCTCGATTCTGCGCGGGGTGTCCCTGAGCGTCGCGCCCGGTGAAGTCCACGCCCTGATGGGACCGAACGGTGCCGGAAAGTCCACCCTCGCCTCGGTCATCATGGGCCACCCCGGCTACGAGGTGACCGGCGGCGACATCCTCTTGCAGGGCGAGTCCATCCTCGAGTGGTCGCCCGACGAGCGCGCACGCGCCGGAGTGTTCCTCGCTTTCCAGTACCCCGAGGCCATTTCGGGCGTCTCGGTCGTCCAGTTCCTGCGCCAGGCCATCGCCGCGCGTAAGAACCTGGAAGAACTCAGCGTCCTCGAGGTGCGCCTCGACCTCGCTGAGTGGATGGACCGCCTCGGCATGGACGCGGCCTTCGCCGAGCGTCACCTCAACGAGGGCTTTTCGGGCGGCGAGCGTAAGCGCAACGAGGTTCTCCAGATGGCCCTGCTCGAGCCGGTGATCGCCCTGCTCGACGAGACCGACTCCGGACTCGACATCGACGCCCTGCGCGTCGTGGCCCGCGGCGTGCGCACGGTCCGCGAGCGCCGTCCCGAGATGGGCGCCCTCGTGGTGACCCACTACGTCAAGTTGCTCGACGAACTCCAGCCCGATCACGTGCACGTCCTCGTCGACGGCCGGGTCGTCGAAACCGGCACGATGGCTCTGGCCGAACAGATTGAGCGCGAGGGGTACGACTCCTTCCGCGCCGCCCGGGCGTGACTAGTTTCAACCCGGCGCTGGTGCGCCGCGACGTGCCTGAGTTCAGCCGCCTGGTGCACGGCAAACGTCTCGTCTACCTCGACAGCGCCGCGACGAGCCTGCCGCCGAACGCCGTCATTGACGCGATGTCCCGGTACTACCAACTGCGACACGCCAACGTCCACCGTTCGGTGTTCCAGACCGCGGCTGAGGCGACCGCCGCCTACGAAGCGGCCCGCGCGGCCGTGGCCGAATTCATTAACGCCCCCGGAGGGGCCGGTGAAGTGGTCTTCACCAAGAACACCACCGAATCGTTCAACCTGCTGGCCAAGTCCTGGGGCGCGGCCCACCTCAAGGCCGGCGACGTCGTGGTACTCACCGAAATGGAGCACCACGCGAACCTGGTCCCCTGGTTCCAATTGCGTGACACCCTCGGCATCGAACTGCGGTTCCTCGGCGTGACCGACGACTACCGACTCGACCTGTCGAATCTCGACGACGCCCTGCGCGGGGCCCGCCTGTTGTCGGTCACCGGCATGTCCAACGTGCTCGGCACCATCAACCCGGTCGAGGAACTCGCTCGACGCGCCCACGCGGCCGGGGCTCTCATCGCTGTCGACGGCGCCCAGTCAGTGGCCCACACCCCGACCGACGTCACGGCTCTCGACGTGGACTTTCTGGCCTTCTCGGGCCACAAGACGATGGGGCCCACCGGTATCGGAGTGTTCTGGGCGCGCCGGGAGATTCTCGAGTCGATGCCGCCGTTCCTCGGCGGGGGCGGCATGATCGCCGACGTGTCGACATCGGGCTTCACCTACACCGAGCCGCCGGCACGGTTCGAAGCCGGCACGCCGCCGATCGCCGAAGCGGTGGGTCTGCACGCGGCCCTCACCTATCTGACGGGGCTGGGCATGGAGAACATCGAGGCCCACGAGCGGGGTCTCACCTCGATGGCCCTCGAGACCCTGACCGCCCGGTACGGGAACACGGTCCGCGTGATCGGACCGGGCACCGTCATCAACCGGGGATCGGTCATCAGCCTCGACGTGGAGAACGTCCACCCCCACGACCTCGGTCAGATCCTCGACGAATTCGGAGTGTGCGTGCGACCCGGCCACCACTGCGCGAAGCCCCTCATGAAGCGCTTCGGCTTGATGGCCACCGCGCGGGTCTCGTTCGGCCCCTATTCGCTGGCCTCAGACCTCGACGCCCTGTGCGCGGGCCTCGACAAAGCCCTGACCACTTTCGGTGGGCGATGAGCAACCTCGACGACCTCTACCGCGAGATCATCCTCGACCACTACCGCACGCCGCGTAACCGCGGTGAACTGGCCCCACCGGCGGTGAAGGCCGAGGGTTTCAATCCACTGTGCGGTGACGAAATCACCGTGTACCTGGACGTCACCAACGGCGTCATCACCGACATCAAATTGACGGGCCACGGCTGCTCCATCTCGCAGGCTTCGTCGTCGCTCATGAGTGCGGCCGTCAAGGGCAAGCCACTCGAGGATGTGCGGCGCACTATTGAGTCAGTGAAGGCGATGTTGACCGAAGGAGCGGAGGTCGCCACCGACACGGCCTCGTTGCGTTCACTCGGCGAGTTGGCCGCCCTGTCGGGAGTCTCCAAATTTCCGGTGCGCATCAAGTGCGCGACGCTGGCCTGGAACACGCTCGTCCAGGCGTTGGACGAACTGCCCGCCTAGGGCGTGCAGGGCACCGGGTCGTAGTAGCTGGCCTGGTCGGCACCGGGGCCGAGCGGCACCGTGGTCGTGGTCGCGTTCTTCTTGTGGTGACGGGGCACCGTCGTGGTCGTTACCGGCACATAGGGCGGTGGCACACTGTGCATACTGAGGTTTGGCGGCGGGTTCGTCGGTTGCTGTAGCTGAGTTCCAAAGACCGAGACCAACTGCTCCTGGGCCTGAGGTTGGCTGACGAAGAGCGCGCTACCCACGGGTGAATTCCCCGACTGAGTGGGCAACGTGTATTGGTGGATGGCCGCGGGATTCAAGTTGTGGAAACGCAGTGCGATCGAAATCAGCGTGTTGAGCGAGAGGCTCCTGTCGAGTTCGATGCCCTGGGGCAGTGCGGAGAGGAACGAGTTCAGCTTCAATGGGTTGTAGGTGGCCTTCGCCCGACTGGCCAACGCGCGCAAGAAGGCGTCCTGGCGCAAAATGCGGCCCCAGTCACTCGTGCCGTCGTAGAGCCAGCCCCGATGCGTGAGGATTGAGTAGGCCGCGCCGTCCACGTTGTCCCAGCCGCGGGGCAGGGTCGCGGGGCTGACCCGGCCGTGGGGCAGCCAGAAGAAGTGTCGACTACGCGCAATGGCCAGCGCCTGGAAACCGGTGACGAGCTGGCAACCAGGGTGATAGATGCGCAGGCCGGAGTGGTCGTCGACCGACGGGTACGGAAAGTCGAGGTAGACGCCACCCAGCGCCACCGCCGCGTTGATGAGTCCCGCGAATCCGACGACGATGGTGTAGTTGATGGGGATACCAAAATTCGCCTCGATGGTCTTCACCAACAGCGACGGGTCCCCCACCGGGTTGGCGTTCGAGGGAATCAGGTTGACGTTGATCCGGTTGAAGTTGCCGTACAGGCTTTGATTCCCGACCAGCGTCACCAGGGTGTCGCGCGGAATGGAGATCATCGAGATCGACCCGGTCTTCGGGTCGAGGTGGATGATCTTGACGACGTCACTGCGCTGGCCGGTGACCGATCCCGAACCCGACTGACGGGCCTCCTGGCCGGTCAGGCCGACGCGCGAGTCCGAACCGATGGCCAGGATGTTGACGGGGGCGCCCGAAATCGGGGCCACCTCGTTGGCCACGTCGATTTTCTTCACCTTGCCGAACTGGTACTGGGCGTACAGGTAGCCACCACCGGCAATCACGGCCACGACCAGAGCCAGGGTGCCCGCCACCACCACGAGGCGGCGTTGGTTGGTCCAACCCCGCCAGCCCCGAGCATTCGGCCGGCGACGCGGCGGCCGTGAGGGACCACCCGCTCGGCGATCGATGGCGTCACCGAGGGCGAGGAGGCGCTGTTCGTTGGCGACTCTGCCACGGCCGCGAGACGGAGTGTTATCGCGTCCGGCCATAGAGGGACAGTTTAGGAGGGGCTTTCCGGGAAAAGTGGTCGCTTAGTCGCGACGGAATGGCTCGTAGCCCTCGCGCTCCAACGCCTCGGCGAGTTCGGGTCCGCCGGTGGCGACCACTCGTCCCGCACTCACGACGTGAATCGTCGTTGGAGTGAGCTCAGTCAAGAGACGACGGAAGTGCGTAATGGCGAGCACGCCGCAGTTCCATTCCGTGCTCGCCGCGGCGAGCCGACGTGCCACGGCGCCCAACGCGTCGACATCGAGTCCGGAGTCGATCTCGTCGAGCACGGCGAAGGCGGGGCGCAGTACGCCGACCTGGACCATTTCGGCGCGCTTGCGCTCACCACCGGACAGGTCGACGTTGACAAACCGGTCGAGGACCTCGTCACGAAGCTCGACGCGCGACGCTTCGTCGCTCATCCGCGACCGGAGGCCGTCGGGAGCGGCCCCCGCGGCGGCCAGCATGTCGAGGGGGCGAACTCCGGGCACCTCCATCGGGTGCTGCATCGCGAGTAACAGCCCCGCGCGGGCGCGATCGCTGGGCGACATGGCGAGAAGCTCCACGCCGTCGAGGGTGACCGAACCGGCTGTCACGGTGTAACCGGGGTGGCCGGCGAGGGCGTGCGCCAGGGTCGACTTGCCCGAGCCGTTGGGTCCCATGATGACGTGGACTTCGCCCGAGCGCATCGCGAGATCGAAACCGCGCAACACTTCACGCCCGCCGACCTCGACCCGCAGGCCGCTGATGATCAGTTCGCTGGTCACGGAATCTCCACTTCGAGGCGGCCATCGACATGGTGCACCACGTACGTGTCAACGGCCTTGGTGGCCGGTAGCGAAGTCGGGGCGCCGTCGACCAGGGCGAACATCGCTCCGTGGCGGGCGCACTCGATCTCGCGCGTCTCGCAGTCGACTTCACCTACCGACAGGCTGAAGTCCTCGTGGCTACAGCGGTCGTTGAGGACGTACACGTCGTTTTCGATGCGCACGACCGTGAGGGTGCGTCCCTCGAGTTTCACCTGCTGGGCGGCGCATGACTCGAAATCATTGAGAGTGCCGAGGCTCACCCGGGTCATGCCGCCCCCACCCGCGCGGCGGCCAGCACGTCGGCCACGTCACGCTCGACCACGTCGGCCACTCCGGCGGGAAGATTCGCCAACATCTCGTAGTAGAAGCCCTGAATCATGAGACGCTCGGCCTCCGACCTTGGCACGCCGCGTGATTCGAGGTACCAACGCTGCAGTTCATCGAGCGGCCCCACGCTCGAGGCGTGGGCGCACACGACGTCGTTCTCCCGAATGTCCAGGTTGGGCACCGAGTCGGCGTGGGCGTGGGGGCTGAGCAGCAGATTGTGGTTCGTCTGACGGGCGTCGGTGCGACGGGCACCCTTTTCGATTTCGATGAGACCCGTGTAGATCGAGCGAGACTCGTCCGCCACGGCACCCTTGGAGAGCAGCACCGACGTAGTGCGTCCCGACTGGTGGAACTGGTGGGTGCGAAAGTCGTGCACCTGCGCTCCGGCGCCGAGGAACGTGGTCCGCAACTCGTTGTGCGCACCGGGCGCCACGAGAACGGCGTCGTTACGGCAACGGTCGTAGGCACCGCCGAAGCCGACCACCGACTGACTGAGTTTCGCGTCGCGTTCGACGTATCCCGTCGTGCGTGCCACGTGCCACGCCGTGTGGGCGAGGCGCTGATAGGTCACGAGATCGAGTTGGGCTCCCGCCCCGACCCGATATTCGGCGAGAGGCACCACGAGTCCCTCGTCGCCACCCTCGAAGTACTCGATCACCCGCGCCGACGAACGCTCGCCCGCGATGATCTCCACCCGGGGGAAACTGGCCGAGCCGTCGGCCACCTGCACGATGAGAATCGGTGAGTCGACCCGTGTTCCCGCGGCGACGTCGATACGCACTGTGGACGGCGCCAACGCCAGGTTCAACAACGCGAAGGCATCATCGGCGTAGTGCTCGGCCGGGTCAATACCCGAGGCCACTCCCGCGTCGCCCTCGGACACGGTCACTCCGGCCGGCAATCCGGTGACCGACACCAGGTGGCCGTTGTCAATGGTGATGATGCAGTTCGCGTGTCCCGACAAGGCGGCGGCGAAGGCCGACGGGGTCCTCCCCGAGGCCTGTTCGGCGGGGACGAAACGATCGAGGTTGAAGTCGGCGAGTGGCGCGTAGCGCCAGACCTCGTCCGACGTGGTCGGCAGGCCCGCCGCCAAAAAGGCCGCGTGGGCCTTGGACCTGGTCGCCGACTGGGCGGAACGTTCGGCGGCGAGGGTCGTGAAGGGCATAGTGGGCTTTGGCAGTGTATTGGCAGGTCGACTCGCCAAAAGCGTAAGTTGGCCACTGCCCAAGGAGGCTTTCGTGACCTTTTCCTCACCCGTCTTGACCCTCGAACGCGACGGACACGTCGCCACGCTCTGGCTCGACCGCGTCGACGCCCGTAACGCGATGGGACCCGACCTGTGGCGCGACCTCCCCCTCGCCGCCGCCGACGTCGCCGCCGATCCCGAGGTGCGGGTACTCATCATCGCGGCGCGCGGCCCCCACTTCACCGTGGGGCTCGACCTGAAGCAGATGGGTCTCGGTCTCGGGGCGAGCAAGGGCTCGTCGGCGGCCGTCGCCAACAAGACCCTCTACGACTCGGTCATCACAATGCAAGACGCCATCACCTGCTTTGCGGAGTTGGAGATTCCGGTCATCGCCGCGGTGCACGGGTACTGCATCGGTGGCGGCATCGACCTCATCACGGGATGCGACATCCGCGTCGCCTCATCAGACGCCGTCTTCTCGGTGCGCGAGACGGCGATGGCCATCGTGGCCGACCTGGGCACGCTCCAGCGCCTCCCGCGTCTGGTCGGCCCGGGAATCACCGCCGAGCTGGCCTTCACGAGTCGCAACTTCGACGCCGCCTACGCCGAGAAGATCGGGCTCGTTAACGCCGTACACGAGGGCGGTGCCGACGGTGTGTACGCCGGTGCCAAGGCCATGGCCGAGCAGATCGCGGCCCACTCCCCCTTGGCGGTGCGCGGCACCAAGGCCGTGCTCGCGGCCAACGACGGACGCACGATTGACGAGGGGCTCAAGTTCGTCGCGAACTGGAACTCGCTCTACTTGCGCAGCAACGACCTCACCGAGGCCGTCACCGCATTCCTCGAGAAGCGTCCGCCGGTCTTCCGCGGTGACTAACGGCGCCAGAACTTCCAGCCGCGCCGGCGGCGGTTCGCGTCACCTTCGAGCTGGGCACGACGTTCGGCGAAGAGTTCGGGGGCGACGGCGTTGACGATCTCATCGGCCTGCTCGAGCACCGAGCGACGATCCTCGGCCGACACACCCTCGGGGGCCTCTTCGGCCGGCGGGTCCACCAACGAGCCGTGCGACCACCCCACGTCGGCCATGCGCTTCTCGTAGGTCGGGCAGTTCTCGGGGCAGTTCCACGGCTGATCCGGTGCGTTGCCGAGCACGCAGAACCGCGCCACCTCACCCGAGGAGTAAGTCCGACTCTGGAAGTGCTTGCACTCTTCTCGCATGGCCACGTCCCTATCGTGCCACGACCTAGTGTCACGGCGTGGGTGACGTACGGCCATTTGGCGAACCGGCCGACCTAAAGAGCGCCGACTACAACGAGGCGGCCGTTCTGGCGGCCCGGGCCTTCTACACCGACCCCTTCTTCGTCTTCCTCGGCCCGCCTGCGTTGCTGCGCAACCGGGGCCTGACCTTGTTCTTCCGGGCGATGATCCGCCAGATGGGCACTGGCGCCGTTCGCCAGGGGATTCGTGACGACACGGGGCGACTCGTGGGCGCCTCCGTCTGGCTTCCTTCGGGCCGCTACCCCGCGTCGCTGTTTCACCAGCTCGCCCAAATTCCCGGCATCTTGAGGGCTCTCTATCGACGGCCCCGCTCGTTGCTCCACGGAGCCAAGTTCCTGTTGGCCATGGAGAAGCACCACCCGAAGGAACCGCACTGGTATCTCTTCATGCTGGTGAGCGACCCCGAGGTGCAACGTCGGGGCGTCGGAACCGCACTGCTGAACCACGTGCTCGAACAGGTTGATGCCGAGGGGGTGGCCGCTTACCTCGAAACTCAAAAAGAGGAGAACCTGGCCTACTACCGCCGGTTCGGATTCGAGTTGGTCAACACGCTTCGCCCGGTGGCCGGAGGTCCGGCCCTCTACGCGATGCGCCGCCCGCCTCGTTAACCGATCGAGCCTTCCATCTGGAGTTCGATCAGCCGGGACCACTCGACGGCGTACTCCATCGGCAGAGTGCGCGTCACGGGCTCGATGAAACCGTTCACAATCATGCCCATGGCCTGGCTCTCGGTGAGGCCGCGACTCATCAGATAGAAGAGTTGGTCGTCACCGATTTTCGAGACCGTGGCCTCGTGGCCGATCGAGGCGTCGCGCTCGCCGACCTCCATGTAGGGCTTGGTCTCGGAGATGGACTGCTCGTCGAGAATCAACGCGTCGCAGCGCACGAAGGACTTGGCGCCGGTCGCGCCCTCTTCGACCTTGACGAGGCCGCGGTACGTCGTGGTGCCGCCATCCTTCGAGATTGACTTGCTCACGATGGTGCTCGTGGTCTCGGGGGCGCAGTGCACCATCTTGGCGCCGGCGTCTTGGATCTGGCCGGGGCCGGCGTAAGCGACGGAGAGAACCTCACCCGAGGCCTTGGGGCCCATGAGGTACACCGAGGGGTACTTCATCGTCAGGCGCGAGCCGATGTTGCCGTCGATCCATTCGACGTGGGCTTCGGCTTCGGCGCGAGCACGCTTGGTGACGAGGTTGTAGACGTTGTTCGACCAGTTCTGAATGGTCGTGTAGGTGATGCGCGAACCGGGCAGCGCCACGAGTTCGACGACGGCCGAGTGCAGTGAGTCGGTCGAGTACACCGGCGCCGAGCAGCCCTCGACATAGTGAACCTGGGAGCCTTCGTCGGCGATGATGAGCGTGCGCTCGAACTGGCCCATGTTCTCGGTGTTGATGCGGAAGTAGGCCTGCAGCGGCTGGTCGACGACGACCCCCGGCGGAACGTAGATGAACGAACCGCCACTCCAGACGGCCGAGTTGAGCGCGGCGAACTTGTTGTCGTTGGGCGGGATGACGGTCCCGAAGTAGCGCTGGACCAACTCGGGGTACTCGCGCACCGCGGTGTCCATGTCACAAAAGAGCACACCGAGCTTCTCGAGGTCGGCGCGGTTACGGTGGAAGACGACTTCCGATTCGTACTGAGCCGTCACGCCGGCGAGGTACTTGCGCTCGGCTTCGGGAATGCCCAACTTCTCGTAGGTGTTCTTGATGGCGTCGGGCAGGTCGTTCCAGTCCTCGACGCGCTCTTCGGTGGGCTTGATGTAGTAGTAGATGTCGTTGAAGTCGAGGTCCGGCATGCGGTCGGCAAACCAGGGCAACATCGGCTTCTTCTCGAAACGCTTGAGGGCGTCGAGGCGGAACTTCAACATCCAGTCGGCCTCGCTCTTGATGCCCGACATCTCACGGACAATCGCCTCGTTCAAGCCCTTCTTCGGCTTGAACACGGGGGTCTGCTCGTCCGACCACCCCAGTTGGTACCGGCTGAAGTCGAGATTGTCGATAGTCATGGGCCCTCCGGAATATCCCTACGTGCATAGTAATAACTCCGAATCGGCTGACAACCACCGTTTCGCTGGCAAAGTGGAGCGATGCCCACCCCGCCACGCGCCCCCCAACACGACCACGTCCTCGACTTTCACGGTGACGTCCGGGTCGACCCCTACTTCTGGCTACGCGAGCGCAGTGAGGAAACCCTCGCCCACCTGAAAGCGGAAAACACCTACTACGCCGAGATGATGAAGCCCCTCGCCGGTCGAGTCGACAGCCTCTTCGATGAGATCAAGAGTCGCATCGAAGAGACCGACATCTCGGTGCCGGTGCGCCGCGGAGCCTGGTGGTACTTCGAGCGCACGCGCGAGGGACTCAACTACCCCATCAACTGCCGCGTGCCGGCCATCGCCGGGGACGAACGGCCCCCGGTCATCGACCCCGCGGTGACCCTGCCCGGCGAGCAGGTCATCTTGGACGAGAACGTGGAGGCCGGCGACTCGGACTTTCTCTCGGTGGGCGTCTTGTCCGTCTCACCCGACGACAACTGGGTCGCCGTCGGCGTGGACTTCGAGGGC
The DNA here is from genome assembly GCA_963978125.1 of uncultured bacterium. Classification (GTDB taxonomy): domain Bacteria; phylum Actinomycetota; class Acidimicrobiia; order Acidimicrobiales; family RAAP-2; genus RAAP-2. Next base: position 12,905 of record CAXBRI010000012.1, read on the forward strand.
AACGAACGCCACCGGGTCACTGTGCGCCCTCTGGCCGGCCAAGCCCCGGTCGATGACAGCCTGGACGACGTCTACTACGGCTTCGCCTGGGCGGCCGACTCGCGCCACTTCTTCTACACCCGCGTCGACGACGCCATGCGCCCCTGGCAGCTCTGGCGTCACGAGGTCGGCACCGCGGCCTCGGCCGACGTCCTCGTTTATCAAGAAGACGACGCGCAGTACACCGTGTCGGTCGGTCGCACGCGCGATGACGCGTTGATTGTCGTGTCACTCGGTTCGTCGATGACGACCGAAATCCGCTATCTCGACGCCCACGACCCCACCGCCGAACTCACGGTGCTCGCCGCGCGACGTCACGGTGTGGAGTACAGCGCCGACCACTTGACCGATCCGGCCGGCCGGCGTTGGTGGCTCATTGTCACCAACGACGGCGCCACCGACTTCAAACTCCTCGCGCGCCCCTTCCCCGCCGGCGAGGACCGTGAACTCATCGCCGAGCGCCCCGGCAACCGACTCGACGGTGTCGACCCGTTCCGTCAC
>CAXBRI010000013.1:0-13365 GCA_963978125.1 uncultured bacterium
GATGCCGGCGCCAAGCCAGCGCGGTCTGCGTATCGGTTTTTACCCGGCACGACATCCACCGCCTTGGTTTCCACCAGGGTGTTCCAAGCTTCGCAATGCGGGCACTTGCCCAACCATTTCGGGCTGGTGCCACCACACTCACTGCATGCGAACAAGGTTTTGTCTTTGGCCATGGCGGGCATGATACGAGGGGCTGTGCGTCAAACCACCCCTGTCACCCATGCCCATCAGGGGCAGGACGGGTCATTCGTGGTACATCACCGAGCGCCCGCCATCCATGACGATCATGGTGGCATTGATGAAAGGGGCTTCATCAGAAGCCAGAAACACAGCGGTCATGGCCACTTCGCTCGGTTGGCCAATGCGCTGCGGTGGATGCAACGCGTAAGTGGCTTGCTTGGCAGCGATCGGGTCGTCAAAACCATGCCAGTAATCGATGCAAAGCTGGGTTTCGATGTAGCCCGGCGCGATGGCGTTGACGCGCACGTTCGGTCCCAATTCGAAGGCCAGTTGACGGGTGAGGTGAATGACACCGGCTTTGGTCACGTTGTACCAACCGATATTGGAACCCGGACCGAGCCCACCAATGGAGGCCACGTTCACGATGGAGCCACCGTGCTCCTTCATCGCGGCGTGCCAGGCGGCGCGCACGGCGTACATCACGCCGGCCAAGTTGGTGTCGTAGGTCTTGGTCATCTGCGAGTCGGAGATTTCGACGAGTGGTCCGTAATGGGGGCTCGTCGCGGCGTTGTTCACCAGCCCGTCAATCCGGCCGTAGCGGTTCATGGCCAATTCGATAACCCGCTCGGTGTCCTCACTCCGGCCGGCGTTGGCGGCGATCGTCGAAATTCGCTCGTTCGGTCCGCCGAGTTCGTTCACCGCCTCACGGAGGTTGTCCTCTTTGCGTGACGACAGCACCACCAGTCCGCCCGAGGACAGCACTTCGGCCGCAATGGCCAGCCCGATTCCCCGACTGGCCCCGGTGATGACCACTACTTGATTATCGAGTCGTATCTCCACGCGCGAAGGCTACCAACGCCTACGGGGCCGACCCCAAGTCGCGCAGGGTGCGCCCCGGGGGTACTGGGAGGTCTATCGGCCCATTGGGCACAAAAGCGCGAACCGTTGCTTGCTGACCCACGTCGCGCAAAACCTCTTCGATGTCGGCCACTCGCCATGGACCATCATGGGACCATTCGTCCACGACAGCGCTGGGTTGGTAGATCGCGAAATCGGGGCCTTCCACGGCGAAGATGCGGCCGGTGAAGCGATTCGCTCCGCTGGAGAGATAGACGACGAAGGGTGCCACGTGTTCGGGCAAGTGCCGGTCAAAACCCTGGTCGGGACGGGGCATCATCGCGTTGATGACCGGGGCTCCTTCCACCATCCTCGTGCGCGCACACGGGGCGACTGCGTTGACTCGCACCCCCAGCGACGCGAGTTCTTGGGCGTGACTCACCGTGAGGGCGGCGACGCCCGCTTTGGCGGCACCGTAGATACCCGCACCACTCGCCGGGTGAAGTCCCGCCGCCGAGGTCGTATTCACGATGGCCCGGCCCTGAGCGGGTCCTTCTTGGAACCAATAGGCCGCGGCGAAGTGGCTCACGGCGATGGTTCCCTTGAGGTGCACGTCCAATTCGATATCGACTTCATCCTCGGTGAGCGTGGCTAAACGGTGCTGGTGATTCACCCCCGCGTTATTGACCACGATGTCGAGGCGTCCAAAAGTGTCGATGGCCATGTCCACCATGGCTCGTGCCCCCGACCACGACGCAACGCTGTCTCGATTGGCTACGGCGTGGCCGCCAAGGGCCGCGATCTCGGCCGCCACGGCACCGGCGCGGTCCTGCGAGTTAACTGTTCCTTCCAGGTCGGCATTGAAATCATTGGCCACCACCGAGGCCCCTTCACGGGCGAGAGCGAGGGCGTATTCGCGCCCCAAGCCACCGCCGGAGCCAGTCACCAGAGCGACTTTCCCGTCCAGGCGACCCGTCATGACTGGACACCACCAAACATGACCGAAGGGTAGTGGGTTGCCATCGTGGCCACGATCACGACCGGAATCTCAGTGACCAACCACCGAGTGCGCACACCAGAACCCCCACGAAGAAGCAGAGCCACCCGTACGACGCGACACTCAGAATCACGCCACTCGCTGCGCCGCCTACGGCCCCGAGAAGGTTCATCATGAGGTCGCTGGCACCCTGTGAGGATGGTCGCATCTCAACCGACATCGATTCGGACAACATCGTGGAACCCGCAATCAGGGTGCACGACCAACCCAAGCCGAGAAGAAACAGGCCGGCCCCGAGTGACACGGCATTAATGGCCGGCGACACCCCCGCGACCGCCGCGGCCGCGAGCAAGAGAACGACACCGATCTGAATGACGCGCACCCGGCCCCATCGGTCACTGAGAGAGCCCACGAGGGGAGAAAAGGCGAACATACCGAGAACGTGAACACTGATCACCAGGCCGATGACCGAGAGCGTCACTTCATCATGGGACATATGCACCGGGGTCATCACCATGATGGACACCATCGCCAAATGGCCGATTCCGACCGCCGACATGGCGAAGAGGCCTCTCGGCGTTCGGCGGATATGGCGCAGCGCCACCCGCGTTGATTCGTGTTTCTTCTGCGTCACCCCGTCTGAGGACATATTGGCCGTGAGGTACGGATCGGGTCGTAGAAACCACGAAATGACCATCGACGAGAGTGCGAGACACAGCCCCACGATGAGGTAGGGACCCACCAAGCGGGGAATGTGCAGAAACTGGGCAAGATTTCCGGCGGGCTCCATGAGATTGGGACCCATCACGGCGCCCACCGTCGACCCCCACACGACCAACGAGAGATTACGAGAGCGATTCTCATCTGTCGCGAGGTCGATAGCCGCAAACCGGGCTTGGTAGCCCGACGCCGACGCGGCTCCGACCAGGAGTGAACCCAGCAAGACGAGTGGAAGCGACTTTGCCACTCCCCCCACCACTGCGAAGGCGGCGCCAATGAATCCCACCGAATACCCGCTCACCAGCGCGAGTCGCCGTCCACCACGTTGGGTTAGCGAGGCCAAGGGAAGAGCCATCACCGCCGCACCCAACACGGTCATGGTCTGAGCGAGGCCGGCGAAAGAGTCGGACCGTGAGATCGAGGTGACGAGGAGCGATCCAGCCGCAACCGTGCCGGACGTTCCAATGCCGGTCAACACTTGTGCGGCGCTGAGTGTGCGCACCACGCGACGTTGCAGTGTGGTGGTTTCACAGCGGGGATGTGCAGAGTCTGTCATTTCCGAAATCGTAGATGACCCAAATTCGCCCTTCTGGTGGCGAGAGATGGGCCGAGCCTACCCTCTAGCCGACGAGCTGTTCCGCGAGAGCGCGAACTCTCTCAACGATGTCGTCGCGAATGATTCGCACTTCCTCGGCCGACCGGCCGGCCGGATCGTCCAGTTCCCAGTCGACATAGCGCTTGCCGGGGTAGACCGGGCAAGCGTCTCCGCAGCCCATCGTCACCACCACGTCGGCTTGACGCGCCATCTCATCGGTGAGTTTTCTGGGCTCGCGATGAGTGATGTCGAGACCCAATTCCTTCATTACTTCGACGACCGCGGGGTTGAGAGTGTCCGCCGGTTCCGAGCCAGCGGATAGCACTTCCAGCCGGTCGCCGGCGACACTCTCCAACAACGCGGCCGCCATCTGCGACCTCCCCGCGTTGTGCACGCACAGGAACAACACCACGGGACGGACATCAGGCGTCAACATTCACCCCTTCGCTGGAGGCACGAAAAGACAGCATGCGCAGCAACAACAAAGCGACCGCCGCACCAAGTATCTGAGATCCGACGAAGGCGGGCGCCGATGATGGAGAAATTCCGGCGAATGAATTGGTGAACATTCGCCCGACGGTGATGGCGGGATTGGCGAAGCTCGTCGACGACGCAAAGAAATACGCGCTCGCAATGTACGACCCCACCGCCGCCGGCACCCTCGCGTCACTTCGTGCCCGCAGAAGTAGTTCGATGGTCACGAGGAGTCCTGCGGTCGCCACCACCTCCGACACGGCGTGACCCAAGGACTGGCGGTGATGGGTCGACCATTCGATAGCTGGGTGGCCAAACATCACGTTGGCGAGCAGGGTGCCCGACACGCACCCGACTGTCTGAACAACGGCGTAGGGAGCCACTTGCGTCGACGCAATTCGCCGGTGAATCCACTGGAAAATCGTGACCAGCGGATTGAAGTGAGCGCCCGATATAGGACCAAAAATAGAAATCAACACGAAAAGCCCCGCACCGGTCGCGGCGGCGTTCACCAGAAGTTCCAACCCTGGCTGACGAGGGCTGAGGCTCTGTGCAGCCATTCCCGATCCGACCACAATCAGCGCCAGAAAGGCGCTGCCCACAAACTCAGCCGTGAGTTTTTGTCGCACGTAGACACGCTACTTAATTCACGGGTTCGCCAATTTCTTTCAAATACGGGGGCGTTCCGCGAAGGCTCGGTTGGTCTGGATTGGCTCGCGTGTCATTGATGAAGACGGACGACGAAAGCCAAGGCTCAGTCCACGGCCCACATCTCTTTGACGCTCAAGTGACCGATCGCTTGATTCGTCCGTCGAATGTTAATTGTCACAATTTGTTCGAGAAGGGTCCGGGTCAATTCGGACTCAATTGTCACCGACGGCCGGAATGAAGTGGGGGTTTGCTCTGCGACGTCGGCGCAACAATGACCGTCGACAGTGGAGCGAGGGTATTGCATGGCACAACGACGGCGTGTCGAGGGCCTCAGAATTTCAAGCGGTACAGGACGTGGCGTCGGCCCTCCCAGTCTGGCAGTAAGGGATGATCAAAGTCGTCCTCGTCGGAGTGGGTCATACCCAACTTCTCCATTACCCGCCTCGAAGCAAAGTTGTTCGCCGTCGTGAAACTCACTAGCTCGTTCTGTGGGAATTCGACGTTCTGGCACCCCCACTCAATGACGGCGCGGGCCCCCTCGGTAGCAAACCCCTTGTTCCATGAATCTCGGGTTAGTCTCCATCCAATTTCCACACACGGCGTGAAGTGCGCTTCCCATCCTGGTTGAGAGAAACCAACAAATCCGATGAATTCATCACTGTCACGCCGTTCGACAGCCCACAGGCCGAAGCCTCGAGTCCAGCCATCGACAATGCGGTCCATGGTCTCATCGGACTCCCGGGGGCTGAGTGTCGCTGGGAAGTGATGCATCACTTCAGGATCGGCGTTCATCGTGGCGAAGTGGGAACGGTCGGCTTCGCTCCAGCTGCGCAGAATCAGGCGCTCCGTTACGAGCAATGGCAAACTTCCCACTCCGGGATTCGACACCTCGTTCATGTCACAAAATCAAATGGTGACTTTTGCGGCACCCACGATGTCAAGTGGCTCCGGGATAGGTTCTCCATATTCGGCAAGGAGTTCAAGGTGCGCTTCGATGGCCGTCCGCATGTTCTCCGTCACCTCCTCAACGGTGCGTCCCGTAGCGACGCAACCGTCAAAGTCAAGAACGTAGGCGCTGAAGTTGTTCTCTCCGCTTTCGATGACGATGGTGTACTCCCTCATCGTGGCCTCCTTGACAACTGAGCCTGCCTTCTGATGCTAACGAGGGTCTTGGGATGAAGGTCGTCGGACAACGCGCCAGGGATTGTCACGAGACCCGGCTTCTTTCCATGGCGGAATTGTCGATGACTCCCTTTCTGGCGAACCAGGAACCAACCGTCAGCCTCGACGAGAGTCACTATGTCGAGCACCTTCACGCCTTCCCAATGGTCGTGAAGAGATCAGTCTTCCAATGAAAACCTGAACACGTTGGTGTCACGCGGAGAAAATCCCAACGACGCGTACAGCCGCTGAGCGGCTTCCCGACTAGGCCGGCTGGTCAGGTCGACGGTCTTGGCCCCCGACTCGCGAGCGAGATCGATGGCGACCGTCGACAATGCGGCACCCACCCCATTACCGCGGGCCGATTCATCCACCACCACGTCCTCAATCCAGGCCCGAACTCCCGTCGGAATAGTGAAGACGCACAAGGTGAGCGACCCGACGACGTCCTCCCCCTCATAGGCCACGAGAAGTGACGTTGTCGGCGAGGAGATGATGGCCGACACCGTGGCCTCGTCCAGCGGGTCCGCGCTCGAGGACAACTGCGGCAACAAGCGATTCAATCCGGCGACCAGCTCGGGAGTGGCCACGGACGCGACGCGCACCTCGATGTTCATTCCTCCCCCATCCATACCGGTTGGCGCAGGTCGTCGTAGTAGACCTCACGACGCTCTCCATCGATAGCCGCGAAAACGGGCTCAACCCACCGGCCCGCGCCGATGGTCGGCGAGGGAATTTTGTCGCGGGTAAACCAGCCGGCGTCGGCGCATTCGAGCGGATGGGGATTCATCTCGCCCCCCACCACCCGACAGAAGAACAACAACGAATAGAGCGGAATGCGCGAAGCGCCCAGCCGCATGCCGTCCAGCACGCCGATAAGACGGACCACCTCGACGTCGTAGCCAGTCTCTTCCTTCACTTCCTTGATAACCACCTCGGGGGCCGAGTAGCCGATGTCGCACCAACCCGTCGGGTACAACCAGTAGCCCGAATCGGCACGCTGAATCATGAGAAGTTCGCCCTTGCCGTTGGTAACAGCCGCGCCGACGGCGACCTTGGGAGTTTGGTATCCCGGCACGCCCGAGCCCTGTTCCTTCATCCACTCGACCACGTGGCTTTCGGGGTCGAGGGCGTCGGCCCGGCCAAAGTCAGCCACGGATTTGATCTCGCCAGCAATTTTCAACACTTCTTCGTAACGCTCGCGTTCGTATTCGACCTGGGTGAAGGCCATGCCGGTGCGCGCGATACCGGCCAATGCCTCGGCCCAACGACGCAGCAGGCGCTCGGAAACCTGTTCCACGAGGTTCAGGCTACTTAGGCCGTGGTGGCGTCGAGAACCTCGTCGACCGTGCCCACCAGGCCGGTGTAGAACGCACCGAATTCGCCGTAGAGGGTGGAGGCCTCGTCGAATCGCATCGTGTAGACGCAGTCCTTCAGGTCATCGACATGTACGCCAAAGAGCGTCACGCCCCACTCCCAGTCGTCGAGGCCGGTCGACCCTGTGACGACCTGGAGAACGCGACCCTTGAACTCGCGACCCGAGGCACCGTGTTGGCGCATCAATTGCTCGCGCTCCTCGTAGGGCAGGGCGTACCAGTTGTGCTCCTCGCCCCGGCGCTTGGACATCGGGTAGAAGCAGAAGGCCCGCATGTCGGCCGGCGGCAGCACCGGGAAGAGCCGGTCGTTGATCATCTTCTCGGGCATACCCGCGGCGTACTCGCTCACTTCGGTCACCGAGACGTAGGACTCGGCCACGGTGAAGCCGGCCGCCTGAATCTTGGACTGGAACTTGCGCAGATCCCAGAGGTTCTCGCCGAGCACCATGAAACAGGTGTCGGCCTTGGCGCCCATGATGGCCGCCGTCACGACCTGGAGGCCGGCCTCGACGGCCTCGGCCACGGCCGTTCGCACGGCCTCGCGGTCGATGGGGCCGGCCGGGTGGCAGAAGAGGTGGACGACGTTCAAGCCCTTCGAGGGACCGAGCGGCTGGGGGTTCGTCATGGCTTTATCCTACGGGGCGACCTTCGCGCGTGGTCGGGCGAGAAATTGACAACGCCGCGGGGACGAGTCCCCGCGGCGTGTCAAAGAGAGTGTGAAGCGACTTAGAAGTCGTCCATGCCGCCGCCGGGCATCGCCGGGGCCTTCTCCTCGGGCTTGTCGACGATGACGGCCTCGGTGGTGAGGAACAACGCTGCAATCGATGACGCGTTCTGCAACGCCGAGCGGGTCACCTTGGCAGCGTCGATGACGCCGGCCTTAATGAGGTCCTCGTACTCGCCGGTGGCCGCGTTGAGCCCCTCGGTGGCACCGGGCAGGTTGCGTACGCGCTCGACGATGACGCCACCCTCGAGGCCGGCGTTCACCGCGATCTGGTGCAGCGGGCCCTCGACGGCGCGGGCCACCAGGCGCGCACCCGTGGCCTCGTCACCGCTCAGGCCCTCGGCGGCCTTCAAGATGGCGGCCTGGCTGCGCAGCAGGGCCACGCCACCGCCGGGCACGACGCCCTCTTCGATGGCGGCCTTGGTGGTCGACACGGCGTCCTCAATGCGGTGCTTCTTCTCCTTGAGCTCGACCTCGGTCGCAGCGCCGACCTTGATGACGGCCACGCCACCCGACAGCTTCGCCAGACGCTCCTGGAGCTTCTCGCGGTCGTAATCCGAGTCGGTGTTCTCAATCTCGGCCTTGATCTGGGCGATACGGCCCTTGATCTCGTCATCCGAGCCCGAACCTTCGACGATGGTTGTCTCGTCCTTGGTCACCACGACCTTGCGGGCCGAACCGAGCGACTCGACGGAGGCGTTCTCCAGCTTGAGACCGATTTCCTCAGAGATGACGGTCGCCCCCGTGAGGATGGCGATGTCCTGGAGCATGGCCTTGCGGCGCTCACCGAAGCCCGGAGCCTTCACGGCCACCGACTTGAAGGTGCCACGGATCTTGTTCACGACGAGCGTCGCGAGAGCCTCGCCCTCGACGTCCTCGGCGATGATGAGCAGGGCGCGGCCCGACTGCATGACCTTCTCCAGCAGCGGCACGATGTCGCGGACCGAGGTGATTTTCGAACCCACCAGCAAGATGTACGGGTTCTCCAGAACGGCCTCCTGGCGCTCGGCGTCGGTGGCGAAGTACGGGGCGATGTAGCCCTTGTCGAAGCGCATACCTTCGACGAGGTCCATCCCCATACCAAAGGACTGGCTCTCCTCGACGGTGATGACGCCGTCCTTACCGACTTTGTCGATGGCGTCGGCGATCATCGAACCGATCTCCTGGTCGGCGGCCGAGATCGAGGCGACCTGAGCGATCTGCTCCTTGGAGTCGGCCGGGGTGGCCAGGGCGTGCAGCGAGGCGATGGCCGCTTCGACGGCCGCTTCGATGCCCTTCTTCAGCGACATCGGGTTGGCTCCGGCCGCCACGTTCTTCAGACCCTCGCGGACCATGGTCCAGGCCAGCACCGTCGCGGTCGTGGTGCCGTCACCGGCGACGTCGTCGGTCTTCTTGGCGACTTCCTTCACCAGTTCGGCACCAATGCGCTCGTAGGGGTCCTCAAGGTCGATGTCCTTGGCGATGGACACACCGTCGTTGGTGATGGTGGGGGCTCCCCACTTCTTGTCCAGCACGACGTTGCGACCCTTGGGTCCGAGCGTGACGCGGACGGCGTCGGCCAATTTGTTCATGCCGCGCTCGAGGGCGCGACGGGCTTCTTCGTCAAATGCGATCAACTTCGCCACTGTGATTCCTCCTGTGCGGGCACCGAGTTTTGGTGCCTGACTACTTTAGCAGTCCCCCTTAGGGAGTGCTAACAGGGGGAATTAGCCCCCGGCGACGGCGGGCACGAGCGACACCGTCTGGCCCGGCGCCAACGCCGTATCCAGGCCGTCGAGGAATCGAATGTCCTCATCGGCCACGAAAACATTGACGAATCGGCGCAATGAGCCCTTGTCGTCGAGAACCCGGAAGGCAATGCCCTCGTGGATGGCATCAACGGCCGTAATGGCCTCGCGCACCGTGGTGGCCTCCACGGGAACCTCCCCCGCCCCGCCGGCGAGAGGGCGGAGCTGGCTGGGCAGACGAACGGTCACACTCACGGCGCGGCCACCAGTCGGTTCACGGCGAGGGCGTCTTCGGCGGCCCCGAGCGAGGGTCCGATGATTGATGTGAACGTCGCCGAGTCGGCGACGGCGTCCAACGTCTTCAGCCCGTGACCCGAGATGATGGCGACGGTCGACTTATTGGGGTCAATGGCTCCGCGGCGCACCAACTGGCGAAGCGACGCGATGGTCACGCCACCTGCGGTTTCGGCGAAGATGCCCTCCGTCTCGGCGAGCAGTCCGATGCACTCGAGGATTTCGTCGTCCGACACCGACCCCACGTCACCACCGCGGGCGCGCAGTTCGTCGAGCACGTAGGGACCGTCGGCGGGGTTGCCGATAGCCAAGGATCGTGCGATGGTCTGGGGGCGTTGGGGCGTCACCACGTCGGCTCCGCTTGAGAAGGCGGTGGCGATGGGCGAGCAACCCGTGGCCTGAGCACCGAAGAGCACCGGCGCCGCGTCTTCAATGAGGCCCAACTCGATGAACTCCTTGAAGCCCTTGGCGATCTTCGTGAACTGCGAGCCCGACGCCAGAGGCACCACGACCTGTTCGGGCGCGCGCCAGCCGAGTTGCTCCACGATTTCGAATGCGAGCGTCTTCGAACCCTCGGCGTAGTACGGGCGGAGGTTCACGTTGGCGAAGGCCCAGTCGGGGTGTTCGGCGACGAGTTCCACGCACAGACGGTTGACGTCGTCGTAGTTGCCCTCGACACCGAGCACGGTGCCGCCGAAGATGGCCGTCATCGCGACCTTCGACTTCTCGAGGTCTGAAGGGATGATGGTGACGCTCGGCCACCCGATGAAGGCCGCGTGCGCGGCGACCGAAGTGGCCAAGTTGCCCGTCGATGCGCAGGCCGCCGTCGTGAATCCGAGGCGTCGGGCACTTGAGAGCGCCACGGAGACCACGCGGTCCTTGAACGAACCCGTCGGGTTGCGCGTGTCGTCCTTCAGCCAGAGTTCCTTGATGCCGAGTAGTTCACCCAGACGTGTGGCCTGGCGAAGTGGCGTCCAACCGGCGCCGAGATCGACGGGACTCTCGCCCGGGTTGGGGAGCAGGGCCGCGTAACGCCAGATCGACGACGGACCGGCCTCGATGGATTCGCGGGTCACCGCACCACGGGCGGCGGCGAGGTCGTAGGCGACTTCGAGCGGTCCAAAGCAAATGTCGCAGGAATAGCGCGCTTCGGCGAGGTAGCTGGTGCCACACTCCCGACACAGAAGCCCAGTAGCGAAACTCATGTTGTTGTCCCTTTCATCGTTCGGCCTTTGGCACCTGGTGTGGGGGGAGTTTCCCCGGGTCCACACTGGTTGTCGCGACTTCGTAGGGGCCGTCCCTCCGTCGCTCTTGATGTTGGGGGTAATCCTAGCGACCCCAACGAAACCGTCAAGTCGGCCCCCGTTTGACCGGTCGTAGAGTGCTGGCGTGAAGCCCGACGACGTCCCCTGGACCCTGCACCGCGAGGACTTTGACCTCGGCCGGGTCGTCGCGGCGAAGGGCAACACCCGGGTGGCCGTCGTGATTCCCGCTCGCGACGAGGCCTCCACCATTGGTGGGGTTCTCGATGCCGTCCAGTCAGTCACCGGCCTCGTGGATGAGTTGGTGGTGGTGAACGACCGGTCAGTGGACGACACGGCCGTGGTGGCGGCACACCACGGAGCCAAGGTCGTCGATCACCACGGTGACGGCGGAAAGGGTGCGGCGATGGACACCGGCCGACGCGCGACGTCATCGGACGTGATCGTCTACCTCGACGCCGACGTGACCAACACGAGTCCGGAATTCGTTCCCCGCCTGCTCCAACCTTTGTTCGAGCGACCCGACGTCGTCCTCGTCAAGGGGTACTACCGACGCCCCTTGCACGACATGCCGACCGGCGGCGGACGGGTCAACGAGTTGGCCGCCCGGCCCATCCTCTCGCTCCTCTACCCGGGGCTCGGGGAGATTCGCCAACCCCTGGCCGGCGAGACGGCCCTGCGTCGCAACGCGCTGGAATCAATCTCCTTCGAACCGGCCTACGCCGTGGAAATGGCCCTGCTCATCGACGTGGCCCGAATACACGGCGTACGTTCACTCGCGCAGGTCGACCTCGGAATACGGCGGCACCGGAACCGACCGTTGGAAGAGTTACGCCCGATGGCCGGCGACGTCCTCCGGGCGGCGTTGGCACGTCGCGGGATCGAGTTGCCCGAGCGCTAGCCCTGGTTAGCGGCGTCCGGGCCGAGGATCACGATGACGTCATCGCTCGAGGCGCCCGCAACGGGATTGAGCCCACTCAACGGCTGAACGGCGCTGCTGGCCACGTTGAGCTCCTGCGCGATGTCGCGAGCCGCCCAGGCGTAACCCGGGTTGTAGTAAATCACCGTGCCCCCCACCGCGGGCCCGTTGAGTTCCGGGAGCGTGTTCCAGCCCTGAGTCATCAGGTTTTGAGTGGAGTTTCGCGCCAAGTGGGCGATGGTGGTTCCATTCGCCACCTGCACGCGAACCTGGGCGCGGGTAACGGTGGCGGTGGTCGTCGTTGATGAACCCGTTGGCGACAGCACCGAGGATGAGCCGGGCGTGGTGGAGCGAACCATGAGGAAGACACAGAGAGCGAAACCCATCACCAGAAGTGCCATCACGAGTCGAGACGGCTGATAGTGGCCCCGTGAACGCTCGTGCGCGTGTTCGCTGTTTGTCACAATTACCAGCCTAGAGCCCCTTCCCCGCTGTGACACTTCAAGGGATTCAGAGGGCGGGGGGTAATCTTTGACCTACCGCCGGTGTGGCGCAGTGGTAGCGCAAGCGATTTGTAATCGCTAGGTCGTGAGTTCGAATCTCACCACCGGCTCGCAGGAGGCACAATGAAAGACAAACTTAACGACACCGTCGAACGCTTCGCCTCGACCCTGAAGGAGTTCCGATCCTTCGCCCTGAGGGCGAACGCCGTCGACCTGGCAATTGGTGTCGCCCTCGGAGCCGCCTTCACGGCGGTGGTCACGTCGATCACGACGAATCTCTTCACGCCCCTCATTGCCTCCATCTGGGGCCACCACAATTTCCCGGATCTCAGTTTTCAAATTCATGGCACAGCATTTCATTACGGAATCGTTGTGAACTCTCTGGTGTCGCTGATAGTCGTCGCCGCGACACTCTTCTTCTTGGTCGTGAAGCCCCTCAATGCGCTTCGACGTCGACTCGGACTCGATACGGCGGCTTCACTTCCCAAGGCCCCGTGCCCGCGTTGTTACACGGAAATTGACATTCGCGCTACGCGTTGCCCCCACTGCACTGAGGCGCTCCCGGAGAACTGGAATCAACCGTCCGCCTAACGGAGGAACACCTCAACGCAGTTAGCGTCCCGGCTCCCCCAAATCGGCCAGATACCTTGGCCGGCTGAACGGACCGTGACCGTTCCGGCCCTGATCTTCTTGAGATCTTGAATCAGGAGAGACTTCACTTCGGCCGCCCTCTGACGACTAATTCCGATGCTGTGAGATGCACTCCCCACTCGAGCCGTGAAGCCCCAGAGAGTCACCAGACTGGCGTGGCGATTCTTCACCGCTCGCGCAAGCGCCATCACTTGATTCTTCGTGGCATTTGAGGGCTTCGCGGAATTCTTGGTAAAACCACTGATATACCCGTATTGACGATCGGCCGGGATCTCGACCCAGTGGGCGTAGAGG
>CAXBRI010000014.1:0-12281 GCA_963978125.1 uncultured bacterium
GCTGATCCGATCGACAGCCCGCACGTTGAGCGCCGGCAGCAGCGCTTGAGTGAACCATCTCCAACTCTGGGTGCCTCGCGCGCCGAACGGGTTCTGGCCTCCTCTCCCGATGTGATCATGGTGGTTGAAGCGGAAACCCGAACCATCACCATGATGGTGGGCGATGTGAACGCCCAAGTCCCGATTGTTGAGGGCCTGTCGGCTGGTTCCTCGCTTTCCGATGCCACTGTGCACCCCGATGATCAAGAGGAGCTGGACCGGTGGTGGGACGAACTCGACACCCTGACCAAGGATGAGGTCCGTCACCTAGAGGTCCGCATGTGGATCCAGAGGGCATGGGCCTGGCGAGACATCCGGGTGAGCAAATTCTCCAGTGACTCCGAAGGCTTGCTCTCTGAGGTGCTGGTCGTCGTGCGGGACGTACACGAGCGAATGGAGTACCTGCACCTTCTTCAGACCAGTGAGAAGGCATGGCGCGTCGTGTTCTACGACAGCCCGGTGGGACTTGCGGTGATAGACCGTGATGGCAGTTTCGCGGTTGTTAATGACTCGTTCTGCGCTGCGGTGGGTCGAAGTCGCGAGGCCGTTCTGGCGCAGGATTCGTCCATGGTCATGCAGACAGACGTTCTGAACGTCGAGGGAGGCTTCCTCTACGGCAAGGAGCGACCTCTTCAACGCCCGAACGGCATCGAGGCGTGGGTGCGCATCAGAACTCGAAATATCGAGTATCGCGAAACACCACATACCCTGATCACAGTTGAAGACATCGCGGTCGCGAAGGCTGCAGAGAACCAGCTGCGCCACGCAGCACTGCACAATCCACTGTCGGGCCTGCCGAATCGTGAACTGCGGCCATCGAGCCGGCAAAAGCAAGAAGTGGTGTCCAAGTCGGCGCGGCCGCTTCGAAACCCTGGCCGACGATGGCGATGGTGGCACCCAGTCCGGCTCCTGCCGCGACGCCCAGGAGGTATGGGTCGGCGAGAGGGTTACGAAAGACGCCTTGGTAGGAACCACCAGCGACCGCCAGCATCGCCCCTGCCAACAGGCCGAGCACCAACCGTGGCGCGCGCAACTGCCACAAAATGGTCGACTCCAAGGGCGACAGTGTGGAGTGACCAAGCCCGAGATGGCTTCCCATATCACCGAGCACTCTTCCCCACCCGAGCGGCGTCGGGCCCACGGCGAGACCCATGACGACCGCAAATAACAGTGCGGTCGTCAAGCTCGCCGTCACAATAATGACGCGGCGGGTGGACAGGAGAGCCGACATCGGACCTAGCGAAGAACCACGTTCGACGACACGGCTGCGGCGAGTTGATCCATCAACGTGCCGAGCAAAGGGCCCCAGGTCGAGGCCAGGGTGTCGTTGAGGGCCAGGATGTGCTTACCGCGAACAGCGTCAAGATTCGACCAGCCGGGACGGGCCGCCACGGTTGTCGCGTTGGCCCCACAGCACACGGTGTCGGCCAGGACCACGAGCGTGGGGTTGGCCGAGAGGATGTACTCCTGATTGAGCTGGGGGTAACCCGCGTCGGCCGACGTGGCCGGCGCGTCGGCGATGTTGGTGACTCCGAGTCGCGCCAGCAACGAGCCGACGAACGTCGCACTGGTGGCCGAGTAGAACGTCGGGTCGAGTTCGTAGTACACGCGAACGTCGGACGTGCGGTGCGGGGGTACTAGACGAACGTCGGCCGCGATGCGTGCCCGAAGGCGATTCACCAGGGCGTTGGCCTGAGTCGCGCGCCCCGTCACGCGGCCCAACTGGCGCATCTGGCCGAAGGCTTGGCTGAGATTGGCCGGCGCGTCTTGCTCGATGACGCGGACTCCCAGGGCATGGAGCTTCTCCTTCACCGAGTTCGCGTTGTAGGAAATCACCACGAGGTCGGGGCGATTCGAGGTACGGCCCGGGGCGTCCGGGCAGATGCCGGCGATGGCCTCGGCGCTCGGACTGAACGCGTCAATTCGCGTCGGCGGGAGCTTGCCAACCGGCCACGTCGCAGCACGGTCCACGGCTTTCACTTGCGGACCGGCGCCGATGGCGAAGAGCGTTTGGGTCGCTGACGGCGACAGCGAAACGATGCACGACACGCTCGTCGGGGCGGCCCCCGCAGAGGCCACGGGTGCCAGAAGGCTGATCAGCAGCCCCGACACCAGTAGGGCGATACGACGATTCACATGTCCTCCTCTTCTCGCGGGGAAGGGAGGACGACGGCCGAAGCCGAACGACCGCTCTGTACCTCGAGAGCTGCCTGTCAAACACTCCGCCGCAGGCGACCTGGCTCGTGGCTACGCCACTCACAGTTGCGGGACAGCGTCGGAATCACACCGACTTCGCTGCCGCGGAGCAGAAACGACACTAGTGCGCCGGCGTCACCGGTGCCGAGGTCAGCGACCCAGAAAACGAGCGAGAATTCCCTTGGACTTCACCGTGGCGACCGATGGCGTGTCCGCCGGCGCGCACTGACAACGGTCGGCCGGAGCCACACCCGCCAGCGCCTCTTCGATGTGCTGGCCACAGCCCCTCCACGTCGGCTTGCCACAGGTGGCGCACGTCACTTTGCTGCACATATCGACTCCTTTGTCACGGTTGATTCTGCCAGGTGGATGGTGGCATTACCGACGTCGTACAGCTCAGCCCACCGACATGGCGCCGTCCACCGGTACATCAGCACCGGTGAGGCCCGAGGCGGCCGGCGAACAGAGCCAGGCCACAGCGGCGGCGATTTCCCCGGTCTCGAGGAGCCGGCCCGACGGTTGGTGCGCCGCAAACTCGTCCACCGAACCCAGACCGTAAATGGCGGCCGATGCCTCCAGCATGGCGGTGCGGGTCGAGCCCGGACTCACACAGTTGGCCGTCACGCCGAAGGGGGCCAGGTCTTTAGCCACCCCGCGGATCATGCCCACCACCGCGTGCTTGGCCGCGTTGTACGCCGCCAGTTGATCGTGACCGACTCGGCCCGCGTGTGAGGCCAGCGCCACGACACGGCCGTGGGCGTGCGGGCCGTTGGCGATGAGCACCGGGGCCGCGGCTTCGATCAACCGCCGCACCCCGAGCACATTGATGGACCACACGGAATCCCACTGGGCGTCACTCACATGCCACAGCGGGCCCGACGCGCCAATCACCCCGGCGGCGGCGACGACCGCATCCAGCCGGCCGAACTGACGGGTCGCCGTCTCGACGGCCAGACCCATGTCGGTCGCGGAGCGCACGTCGCCGACCAACCCGAGGACGAGTTCCCCGTGGCGAGCCACCAGACCGTCAAGATCGGCCAAGGTCGCCATCGGGTAGGAAATGTCGGGCACGTCACGGCAGCGGTCGACGGCCACCACGCGGTAACCGTCGGCGACCAGCGCATCGACGGTGGCCGCTCCAATTCCGCGGGCGGCGCCGGTGACGATAGCGACGCGGCTCACGCCCCCAACTTCGTGAAGAAGCCCTCGGGGGCCACCACGTCATCACGTGTTAAGTCACGCACGTGGGCCTTGCCGAGTCCGAGCAGTGCCGAGTCGATTCCACCTCGCAAGACGTCGAGGACGTTTTCCACCCCGGCCTGTCCGTTGGCCGCCAAGCCCCAGAGGTAGGCGCGGCCAATCATGACGGCCTTGGCTCCGAGGGCTACCGCCTTGACGACGTCCGAGCCACGGCGAATGCCTCCGTCGAGAACAACCTCGATCTGGTTTCCCACGGCGTCCACCACTGCCGGCAGGGCGCGGATGGTGGCCGGTGTTGAATCAAGATTGTTACCACCGTGGTTCGAGACGGACAGGGCCGTCGCCCCGATATCGACGACGCGACGGGCGTCATCCACGCGCGACACGCCCTTCACCATGAACGGTCCGTCCCACTGGGCACGCAACCACGCGAGGTCGTCCCAGGTGGGAAGTGGCGACTGCATCCATTCGTAGTACGCGCCGAAGAAGGTGGGCGGAGTGTCACCCGGGGGCGCCATGTTCGGCGTGCGAAGATTGGGCAGGTGGCCGGTCTTGGCGAAGGACCACAGCCATGACGGTTTGGTGATCACTTCCGGCGCCAACTTCACCGCGGCCTTGAGATTGACCTTCTCGGGAATCCACGGACTGCCCCAGTCGCGTCCGTTCGAGAAAGACCAGTCGAGCGTGACAATCACGCCCTTGGCCCCGGCCGCGCGGGCACGCTCGAGGCGCTGCTGCATCACGTCACGGGTGCCCGACCAGTAGAGCTGAATGAAAACTTGATTGTTGACGGCGCACACGTCCTCGACGCTGCGACTCGCGAAGGACGACAGGCCCATCGCCACCCCACGGTTGGCACCGGCGCGGGCCACCGCGACCTCGCCCTCGGGGTGCACTGCTTGGACACCCGTCGGCGAAAGGATCACCGGCATCGACAGGGACTGGCCCATGACTGTCACGTTCATCGATCGCTCGCGGGGCAGGTCGGCGATGTGCGGGGCGAAACCCAATTCGTCGAAGGCGGTCTGGTTGTCGCGTAGGGTGATGCCCTTTTCGGACCCGGCCACCAGCGCCCCGTACACCGAGGCGGGAAGACGCTTCTTCGCGCGGCGTTCAGCCACGGCGACCGTTTCGAACCACTTGCCCACTGGGCACCTCCTTGGCCTAGTGAGACTACCGGAGGCGAAAAACTACGAGCGAGCGAGAGCCGAGTGGTTCGACGACGAGCGGGGACGAATGGTCACGGCCCGACTGGCCCGGGCCGTTTCCCCGTGGCCGTGCACGCACTCGGGGTCGGGGTCGGTTAGCTCGAGTCCGGTGAAGAACTTGGCCGCCATGCACCCGCCGCGGCAGGCGTCGTACGAGCCGCACGAAGCGCAGGCTCCCGCCGAGCCGGGCTCGCGCAGTGAAGCGAAGAGGGCGCTCTCGCGCCACACCTTGCCGAAACCGGCGTCACGCACGTTGCCGGCGAGGAACTGCTCGTGGAGGACGAAGGGGCAGGCGTAGACGTCACCGACGGGGTCGATCAGGCAGACCACCCGACCGGCCCCGCAGAGGTTCAAGCCCTCGAGGGGTGATCCGAGGGCCGACAGGTGAAAGAAGGAGTCACCCGTCAAGACGTGAGGCCGGGCCACCAACCAGTGGTACAGGTCACGCTGTTGCTGGGCCGTCGGGTGCAGGGCGTCCCACACGTCGGCACCGCGACCCGAGGGACGCAGGCGCGTGAGGCGAAGTTCGGCGCCGTAGTGGTCGGCCAGCGCTTCGTACTCGTCGAGCTGCGCCACGTTGTCGCGGGTCACCACGACCGAAATCTTGAACGGACCGAAGTTGGCCGCCGCGAGGTTGTCCATGGCCCGACGTGCGGCTGCGAAACTTCCCTCGCCGCGTACGGCGTCATTGGTGGCCGCGTCGGTGCCATCGAGCGAAACCTGAACATCGAGGTACGGCGTGGCCGCGAGACGACGTGCCGCCTCTTCGTCGAGACGGGTGCCGTTGGTCGAGAACTTGACACCGACCGACTTGTTCACGGCGTATTCGACGATGTCGAAGAAGTCCCGGCGGATCATCGGCTCACCGCCACCGATGTTCACGTAGAAGATTTGCATCGCCGCGATTTCGTCGATGAGGCCGAAACACTCGGCCGTCGTGAGTTCGCGCGGGTCGCGTCGACCCGACGACGAGAGGCAGTGCGAGCACGCCAGGTTGCACGCGTAGGTCAGCTCCCACGTCAAGCAGATGGGGGCGTCGAGTCCGTGCTCGAACAGATTGCGCAGGGATGAATCAGTGGCCACAGAGAATCTCCGAATTGAGCAGGGAAGCGAGCGCCGCGCGGTAACTCGCGTGTTGGGCCGGCGCCACGAGGGCGGCGAGGGCGTCATCGACGTTGGGGTACTCGTCGAGTTGGCGCACGACGTCAACGAGGAGAGGAGTTTTCAGAAATACCAGCCGGCGGTTGCCGTGGTGGTACGCCAGGGCACCGAATGATTCGTCACGGAGCGACACCTGATCGCTGAGCGACAGGCGAGCGGGCAACGCCGCGGTGGAAGTCACGTATTAATAGACGCCGCAGAGGCCGTCGATGGAGACTTCCTCCACGAGGAGTTCCACGACGTCACCGATTTCGACCACTTCTTCTTCCAACACTGCGGTTTCCGGTGTCACGAATCCTCCTCGTACAGCCCCCATTCTTATGGGCGAGCCCCGCCTCCGCGCAACTTCTGGGAGACTCCCCCACGTGACCCCGTCCCTGGGCCTCGCCCCGTCCCCGACCAGCGCCCCCGTGCCGCGGGGGACCTCCGTGATCTTGGACGAGCAAGTTCAGCTACTCGAGCGCGCCTACGCCGCCGGCGGCAGCCCCTGGCGACTGGTCAAACTCACCAGCGAAGGCCGGGACCTGCTCGAGGCGTGGCGCCGTGGCGGCGAAGTGGGCCCGGGTCAGGAACGCTTCGCCCGAACTCTGATCAACCAGGGCCTCGTGCACCAGCGCTACGCGCCTCACCCCGACCTCACGGACGTGGACGTGGTAGTTCCCGTTCTTGACGACACTGCGGGGTTGGTTCGACTGCTCAACAGCCTGAAGGGACTGCCGGTCACCGTCGTCGATGACGGATCGCGCAACGCCACGTCCGTGGCCGACGTGTGCACCCACTTTGGCGCTCGCCTCGTGCGACTCGACGTGAACCACGGGCCGGCGGGCGCGCGCAACGCCGGACTGGCCGCGACCACCCGTCGCTTCGTCTGTTTCATCGACTCCGACGTGCAGATGGACAACGCCATAAATGTCTTGGCCTCGCTGCGAGGAGTGTGCGAAGACCCTCTGGTCGGTGCGGTGGCGCCCCGTGTGCGTGGTGCCCGCGGCCACGGCCTACGGGCTCACTTCGAACACTCCAGCGGTGCTCTCGACCTCGGGGCGCTTCGAGGACTCGCCGTTCCGGGTGGCCACGTGCCCTATGTCCCGTCGGCCTGCCTGATGGTTCGCCGCGACGCCATGGGCGACGGATTCGACGAGACATTGCGCTGCGGTGAGGACGTCGATCTCGTCTGGCGACTCAGCGACGCCGGATGGCTCGTGCGTTACGAACCCGCCATCGAGGTTGCCCACCCAGCGCGCAGCAACTGGCTGAAATGGCTCCGCCAGCGTGTCTCGTACGGCGAGTCGGCCGGCGCACTGGCCACTCGACACGGGACCCGACTCGCTCCCTTGCGCACCGATCGCACGACCGCGGCCGCGTGGATTCTTACTTGGCTGGGCCAACCCGCTCTTGCCGCCCGTCTTCTCGCCGGAGCCCATAAGCGCATCGCGGCCCAACTGCCCGAAGCCGACCAGCCCAGACTTCTCGCCACTCGTCTCGTGGTGCGAGGGCCGCTGCGCGCCGGGGGTTACCTGGCCCGGGCCGTCGTGCGCACCTACGGAGCCACACTCTTGGTGGCGGCGCTACATCCGAAACTTCGTAAGCGCGCCCTCACCCTGTACGCCCTGGGCACCGCGTGGCGTTGGCGGGGCGTGCGCCCCTCACCGGGTGACGTGGTGCTCGGGGCGGCCGACGACCTGGCCTACGGGGCGGGTGTGGTCAAGGGTGCCGTGAGGAACCGCACGTGGGCGCCCCTGCGCCCGGTGATCACTGGCGCGCCGAAGCGCAACGATTAGAAGCGGACGACGCCTCGGACGTTCTGTCCCGACTCGAGTTCGTCGTAGCCCTTCTGGACCTCTTCGATCGAGTACTCGCGGGTGATCAGGTCGTCAACGTGAAGACGGCCCTCGTGGTGCAGACGCAGCAGGCGCGGGATCTGCACGCGCGGGCTCTCCGAACCGAAGACCGTGCCGCGCAGTTCCTGGTTGAACATCGAGAAGGCGAAGAGGTTCAACTCGACCGTCTGCTGGTGGTACGGCGCAATGGAGGTCGCGACGATGACGCCACCCTTGGCGGTGATGGAACGGGCCTGCTCGATGAGATCACCGGTCAGCACGCCCACCGTGATGATGACCACGTCGGCGTTCTTGCCCATGGTCAGCTCGGGAAGGATGTTGAAGGCGGCCTCCATCGTGTTGTTGCATCCATGGGTCGCACCAATCTTGAGCGCACGGTCGACCTTCGACTGGTTGGTGTCGATCGCGATGACCGCACGCGCACCGGCCATCGCCGCACCCTGAATGGCGCCCGATCCCACACCGCCGCAACCGAGCACGACCACGGTGTCGCCGGGCTTGACGTTGGCGCGGTGCACGGCCGAACCGAAACCGGTCGAAATGCCGCACGAGATGAGGGCGGCGGCGCGCAGGTCGTACCAGGGCTCGATCTTCACGAGCGAGGCCTCGTTGACGACGATGTACTCCGAGAAGGTTCCCAGCTGAGCCATGCGGTTGAGGTTCTCGCCGTTCCAGTGGTGACGCCAGGTGCCGTCACTCATCATCGGGCCGGCCAGAGTGGCGGCACCCATGTTGCAGATGTACTGCTTACCAGCGGCGCAGAACTCACACTTGCCACACGAGGGCACGAACGACACGGCGACATGGTCACCGGGGGCCAGACCCACGACATTGGGGCCGACCGACTCGACGATGCCCGATCCTTCGTGACCACCGATGATGGGGAACATCGAGGGGCGGCCCGACAGCAACTCGAGAACGCCCGGGTCCTGCGAGATGTCGCCGGTGCGCAGGTGCTCATCCGAGTGGCACATGCCCGAGAAGGCCATCTTGACCTTGACTTCACCAGCTTTGGGCTCGTCGATTTCAATGGTCTCGGTGTGCCACTTGCCGTTGAGCTCAGTGACAATCGCGGCGCGAACTTCCATGACATCCGTCCTTTCGGGGCGCGACGCGCCTCGAAGGAAAACTCTACCGAGCGGCGCGAGGCGCCGTTTCTACATTCGTTCCGGGGCGGCGATACCGAGCAACGACAGGCCCACGCGCAGGGTGGTAGCCGTGAGGGCGCACAACGCGAGCCGTTCGTCGCGCACCGCACCCTCCGATACGAGAACGGGGCAGGCGTCGTAAAAGGCGGTGAAGTCCTGGGCCAACTCGAAGAGGTAGGTGCAGAGCTTGTGGGGGGCGTAGTCCTCGAACGTGGCTCCAATTGCCTCGGGCAGGCCGAGAATCTTCACCGCGAGGGCCCGCGCCGCCGGTTCGACCAGGGCGAAGGCGACTTCCGGGGCAGACCACTCCTCGCCGAGGCGCCGGAAGATGGAGCGGATACGGGCGTGGGCGTACTGGAGGTAGGGGCCGGTGTCTCCCTCGAAGGCCAGCATCCGGTCCAAATCGAAAACGTAGTCGCGGGAACGTTCCGTGGAGAGGTCGGCGTACTTGATGGCCGCCCGGGCGATCTCACCAGCGAGGGCCCGGCGCTCATCATCCGACAAAGCGTCACTGCGGTCACGCAACGCGGCCTCGGCCCGTTCGACGGCCTCGTCGAGCAGTCCGATCAACTTCACCGTGCCTCCGGCGCGGGTTTTGAACATCTTGCGGTCGGGACCGAGCACATTGCCGAAGCCGACGTGTTCGGCACGGACCGAGTCGGGCAGCCAGCCCGCCGCCCGGGCCACGGCGAAGATCATGGCGAAGTGCTGGGCTTGTGGCGTGCCGACCACGTAAAGAATGTCGTCAGCACGCAGGTGGCCCACCCGGTCACGCACGGCGGCCAAGTCGGTGGCGGCGTACCCAAATCCCTCGTCACGCTTTTGGACGATGAGAGGCAGCGGCTCGCCCTCTCGGTTGGTGAACCCCTCGGGGAAGACGCACCACGCACCGTCACTGTCCACGGCGAGTCCGGCCGAACGAAGGTCGGTGACGACGTCGTTGAGCATGTCGTTGTAGTACGACTCGCCCACCGCGTCATCGGGCTTCAAGGTCACGTCGAGCGTGGCGTAGACCTCGGAGAAATAGACGACCGAGTGGTCGACGAGAATCGTCCACAGTCGACGGGTCTCGGGGTCACCCGACTGCAGGGCCACCACGCGCAGGCGACTGCGTTCTTTGAAGGCGTCATCGGCGTCGAACTTGGCTCGCGCGGCCCGGTAGAAGGCGTCGAGGTCGCCAATCGACAACGAGGAGACCGCCTCTTCCTCGCCCAAATCGGTGAGGTGCTCAATGAGCATGCCGAACTGCGTTCCCCAGTCACCGAGGTGGTTGCGCGCGACGACCGTGTGACCCATGAAACGGTGCAGGCGAGCCAGAGCGTCGCCAATCACCGTCGAACGCAGGTGACCGACGTGCATTTCCTTCGCGACGTTGGGGGCCGAGTAGTCGATGACGACCCGACGCGGGCTCGCGGCGAGAGCAACGCCGACGCGCTCGTCACCGGTCAGTTCGTTCAATCGACTGGCCAGGTACTCGGTACGCAGGGTCAGATTGAGAAATCCCGGACCGGCAACTTCGACGTCGGCAATCCCCGCGACATCGAGGTGCGACACCACGTCCGCGGCCACGTCCCGCGGCGGGCGACCCAGTTGCTTGGCGAGTGCCATCACACCGTTGGCTTGGTAATCGGTGCGGTCACTCGGGCGCAGCACGGGGTCGGCACCGGGGGCGAGTACGTCAAAGGCCGCCTGCAGACGCGACAAGAGGTCGTCGTAGACGGAGGCCATCTAGTCAGTCTCGCACGACAACCGCCACTCAGGCGTCGAAGGGGGCCACCACCAACGCGAGCAAGTCAGCCAGAGCATCGCGTTGCGTTGAACTCAGGCCGGCGAGCAGGGCGTCTTCGCGCTCCACCAGCGCCTTCAACGCCGCATCCACCCGCTTCGTCCCCGCCGCCGTGAGACGCACCCGCACTGAACGCGCATCCTCGGGGTCTCGGCGGCGTGAGATGAGACCCCGGTCCTCAAGGTGTCGGAGTCGGTTGGTCATCGTGCCCGAGGTGACCAGGGTGAGATCCAGCAACTGCCCAGGTGACAGTTCGTGAGGCGGATCGCTGCGGCGCAGCGCCGAGAGAACGTCAAACGACCAGGTTTCGAGTTCATGCTCGGCAAACACGGCCGTGCGTTGGCGTTTGAGGTGCTGGGCCAGGCGCGAAACCCGTGACCACACCTCAAGCGGTGAGACGTCGACGTCGGGCAGAGCCCGGCGCCAACCGGCCACGAGACGGGCGACTTCGTCGTGCGGAGTCGGGATTTTGGTCACTAGTTCAGAATACCTTGACATCAAGATAAATGACGGTAGGCTGGCGCCATGACCTCGAACAACTCTTTCGACTCGCGCTCCAGTCTTTCGGTGGGTGGCCGCACCCTCACCTATTACTCCCTTCTCGCACCGCGACTTAGAGAACTGGGCGCAGACCGCCTTCCCTACTCCATCAAGGTCCTCCTCGAGAACCTGCTTCGCCACGAAGACGGCGTGAAGGTGACTGCTCAGGACATCGAGGCGCTCGCTCGCTGGGCCGAGACACCGGGACGTCACGGCGAAGCCGCCGGTGACGACGCCCGTGAAATTGCCTTCACACCCGAGCGAGTCCTCATGCAGGACCTCACCGGTGTTCCCGCCGTGGTCGACCTGGCCTCGATGCGCGACGCCATCATCGCCCTCGGTGGTGACGCCTCGAAGATCAACCCACTCGTGCCCGTCGAGCTCGTCATCGACCACTCGGTCATTCTCGAGCACACCGGCACCGCCTCCTCGTACGACGAAAACGTCGCCGTGGAGTACGAGCGCAACGCCGAACGCTACACGTTCCTGAAGTGGGCCCAGAACTCCTTCCAGCAGTTCCGCGTCGTTCCCCCGGGGATGGGAATCTGCCACCAGGTGAACCTGGAGCACCTCGCCCGCGTGGTCTTCGAACACGAGGGTGTGGCCTACCTCGACACGGTGGTGGGCACCGACTCCCACACGACGATGGTCAACGGACTGGGCGTGCTCGGCTGGGGCGTCGGAGGTATCGAGGCCGAGGCCGCGATGCTCGGTCAGCCCACGTCCATGCTGATCCCGCCCGTGGTCGGTCTACGCCTGTCGGGTGCGACCAAGGAAGGTGTCACCGCCACCGACGTGGTGCTCACCATCACCCAGCTCATGCGCCAGCACGGCGTGGTCGGCAAGTTCGTCGAGGCCTACGGCCCGGGCGTCTCGAGCCTGTCGCTCGAAACCCGCGCCACCATCGGCAACATGGCGCCCGAGTACGGCGCGACCATGGGCTTCTTCCCGATCGACGAGGAGTGCTCGGCATACCTGCGCGCCACCGGCCGCGACGAGCGCCATGTCTCCCTCTACGAGGCCTACTACAAGGCCCAGGGCCTGTGGGGCGTCCCGCAGCAGGGCGAGATCGACTACTCGACCGACCTCTCGCTCGACCTCGGCACCGTGGTCCCGAGCGTCGCCGGCCCGAAGCGCCCGCAGGACCGCATCGAGCTTCCGAACC
>CAXBRI010000015.1:0-12270 GCA_963978125.1 uncultured bacterium
CCTTCACCGTCGTCGGCCCCTGAGTGACGCGGTGGCGCGCACTACGCTGAAGGTCGTGGAGTCCCTCGCCAAGCGTCGCCTCGTCGTGACCTCGGGGACGTGCCACCCCGAACTGGCCGAGGCAATCGCCGAGCGACTCGGAGTGGAACTGACGGCGTCGAACGTCAAGAAGTTCGCCAACGGAGAAATCCACTGCCGTTTCGATCAGTCGATTCGCGGCGCACACGTCTTCATCGTGCAGACCCACGCCTCGCCCGTGAACGACGCGGTGATGGAACAACTCATCATGATCGACGCCGCCAAGCGCGCGTCAGCCAAGTCGATTACCGCGGTCATTCCGAACTACGGCTACGCCCGACAGGACCGTAAGTCGGCCGGACGTGAACCCATCAGCGCCAAGCTCATCGCCGACATGCTCCAGACGGCCGGGGCGACCCGCGTGTTGTCGGTCGACTTCCACTCGGGCCAGATTCAGGGCTTCTTCGACATCCCCGTCGACCACCTGGTGGCCGCGCCGGTGTTGGAGCAGTACCTCAAGGAGAACGCCGACCCCCACTCGTTGGTGGTCGTCGCCCCCGACGCCGGCCGCGTGAAGGTCGCCGAACGTTACGCCCAGCACCTGGGTTGCGACCTGGCCCTCGTGCACAAGACCCGGCCGACGGGCACGATGAACCACGTTGAGGCCCGTCACATCGTCGGTGATGTAGATGGTCGTCACTGCATCTTGATTGACGACATGATCGACACGGCCGGCACCATCGTGGCCGCGTGCTCCCTGCTCAAGGACTTTGGCGCCGAGGAGATCTGGGTGATGGCGACCCACGCCGTTTTCTCGCCCCCGGCCGTGGATCGGCTCTTCAACGCCCCGGTGAGCCGGGTCGTAGTTACCGACACCCTGCCCCTGCCCCAGGAGCGGCGCTTTGAGAAGCTCGAGGTCCTGTCGGTGGCCCCCATCATCGCCACGGCGATTTCGGCCATTTTCGAAGACTCGTCGGTCAGCCATATTTTCAACGGCGAGAACCTCCTCTAGGGCCAATTTCCGTTTTCCCGGGAAACGGCTAAACTTCTCTCCCTGTGTGTCGCGCGCCGACGGTGCGCACTGCGAGGAGTTTCGAACATGTCCCAGGCCACCCTTCACGCCACGACCACCCGTCAGCACGGCTCGCGCGGTTCGCGCCGCCTGCGTGGTGCCGGCTCGATCCCCGGTGTCGTCTACGGCCCCGGCGTGTCGCCCGTTCCCGTCGCCGTGGACGCCAAGGCCTTCCGCGCCGCCGTCTCGGGTGACCAGGGTCTCAACTCGCTGATCCACCTCGACGCCGACGGCACGACCTACACCGTGTTGGCCCGCGAGATTCAGCGCCACCCCACGCGCGGCACGGTCGCCCACATCGACTTCCAGGTCGTCGACCCTAACCAGCCCGTCGTGGCCGAGGTCGCGCTGCACATGATTGGTGACGCCGTGGAAGTGCGTCACGCCGACTGGGAAGTGGACCAGCAGCTGTTCAGCCTCATGGTCAAGGCCCGTCCTGCCGACATCCCCGTCTTCGTCAACGTCGACATCTCCGAGCTTAAGCCCGGTCACTCGATCCGCATCGGCGACCTCGCACTGCCCGCGGGCGTGTCGGTGGCAGGCGACCCCGCGGCCGTGTGCGTGACCTCCTTCCAGGGCCGAGCCGCGAAGACGGCCGCCCCGGGCGCCCCGACGGCCTAGTTCGTGGCGCTGCGGCGCACTCGCCAGCGCACCGGCACCGCCTCACGGTTGGTGGTGGTGGGACTGGCCAATCCCGGTTCCTCCTACGAGGGCTCTCGTCACAACGTGGGCGGCGACGCCGTACGTCTCGTGGCCCAACGTCACGGTGCGACTCTCTCGCTCGAGAAGCGTCAACGTTGCCAGATGGCGACGCTGACCACGCCACTCGGCCCGGTCACCTTGGCCGTACCCACGACGTACATGAACGAGTCGGGTGCCGCGCTACCACCTCTGCTCGAGCGCACCTCGCTCGACGATCTGCACCACTTGATCGTCGTCCACGACGAACTCGACCTCGAACCGGGTCGTCGCCAACTCAAGTTCGGTGGCGGGCTCGCCGGCCACAACGGACTTCGCTCCATTGCGGGTGTGCTCGGCACCCAGGACTTCACGCGCCTGCGCATTGGTATCGGTAAGGCACCCCACAAGGACCGTGGCGCCGACTGGGTGCTCACGCCGCCACGGGGTGAGGCTCGTGAGTTGCTGCGCGCCGACGTCGAGGCGGCCGCCGACGCGATTGAGTTGTTGATGGAACTCACCGCCGAACAGGCGCAAGCTCGCATCAACGCCTCGTGAGCGCGCTGCGCCGCGTTCTCGACGCCCTGGCCCCCTCGCTGCGGGCGTCGGTGCGTGCTGAGGGTCTCACGCCGTCCTCCTATTCGACGCCATTGGCCGTTGCCGCCGAAGCCCTCGACGAGGGAGTCCTCGTCGCAATCACAGCCACCTCGAGTGAAGCCGACGATCTCGCCCGCGCCGTGTCGGCGCTGCTCGGTGAGCCCGACGCGGTGGCCCTGTGGCCCGGTTGGGACACCCACCCGCTCGAACGGGTGAGCCCCGACGCCGAGGTGATGGCGGCGCGTGTCGTGGTGCGTGACCGCCTGCGCGGACCCCAACCGCCGCGGGTGCTCGTGGCGTCGGCTCGGTCCATCTCACAGATCCTTCCGCCCGGTGCGGCCCCCGAACCCCGGCACGTGGCGCGTGGCGGGTCGTGCGACCGCGACGAACTTCTCGAATACCTAGCCCGTGGGGGATACCGTCGGGAACCACTCGTGGAACACCGTGGCGAGTTCGCCGTGCGTGGAGGCATCGTGGACCTCTGGTCGCCCCAGAGTGACGAGCCGATTCGTTTGGACTTCTTCGGTGACGACCTCGAGCGCCTCGCCGTGCTCGACGTGGGCAGCCAGCGATCGGTCCAGGACCTCGCTGAGGCCGTCATTGCGCCGGCCCGTGAGTGGGTGCCCGACGAGGCGGCCCGCGCCCGCGCGGCGCAGTGGGCCCGCGACAATCACTGGGGGGCCCACGTCCTCGAGCGCATCGGCGAAGGCCAACTGCCCGACGGTCTCGAAGGCTGGATGTCACTCTTCGTGGAGTCGCCGCGCACGGTCCTCGACGAACTCCCCAATGCTCGGGTGCTCGTGGTCGACCCTCGTCGGGCGGAGCAGCGACTCGCGGACCTGCTCGATGAGGAGCGCGAACTCACTGACACCGTGGCCACTACGTGGCGCGCCGACGGGGAAGTGCCCTTGTTACACGTGGACGCCGCATCGTCGTTCGCTCGGCGCATCACGGTGGAACTCGCACCCGGTGGATCTGATGGTGCATTGATCTCTCCGCCGGTTGTCCAGGGCGACCCCGCCCGCATTGCGGCCCACGTGCGGGGCTGGACCCGGGACCGGCGTGGCGTGGTGCTCACCTCGAACCCGGCGGCCGTGGCCCGCATGGCCGACCAACTCCGCGCCGAGGGTTTGGAAGTCACCACGAATCCCGACGCCGTGCTCGACGTGCGCCTCGCCGTAGTGGTGAGCGACCTGCCCGCGGGTTTCTCATCGGGCACGCCGGCTATCACGGTGTGGAGTGAGAGTGACCTCACGGGACGACGCGGGGTGCACAAGGTGGCGCGCACGCGCACCCGTCAGGTCGAGGGATTCTTCGACGACCTGGCTATTGGCAGTTTCGTGGTGCACCGCCAGCACGGCGTCGCCCGCTTCTCGGGCACGACCACGCGGGCCATCAACGGCGTCACGCGTGACTACCTCATCTTGGAGTTCAAGGACGGCCGCAGTTACTGGCCGACCGAACAGATCGACGCGCTCACCCCCTACGCCGGGGGTGACACGCCGACCCTGTCGCGCATGGGTGGAGCCGACTGGCAACGCCAACGGGCCAAGGCCGGGGCGGCTGCCTTCCTGGTCGCCCAGGAGCTCGTCGACTTGTACCGCCAGCGTTCCGTGGCAACCGGACACGCCTTCTCGCCCGACACGGCGTGGCAGGTCGAGATGGAGTCGCTCTTTCCCTACCCGCTCACGGCCGATCAGGCCCGAGCCGTCGCCGAAATCAAGGCCGACATGGAAGCCCCGCGACCCATGGACCGCCTGGTGTGCGCCGACGTGGGATTCGGCAAGACCGAGATCGCGGTGCGCGCCATCTTCAAGGCCGTCCAGGACAACAAGCAGGCCGCGTTACTGGTGCCGACCACCCTGCTCGCCAGCCAGCACTACGCCACCTTGCGTGAGCGCTTCGCCGGCTTCCCGGTGCGCGTGGCGCTACTCAGTCGTTTCGTTGACGACGCGGAGGCGACCGCCACGGTGAAGGGACTCGCTGAGGGCACCGTCGATGTCGTCGTCGGCACGCACCGCCTGTTGTCGGGATCCGTGAAGTTCAAGGATCTCGGCCTGCTCGTCGTCGACGAAGAGCAACGCTTCGGCGTCGACCACAAAGAAGAGATCAAGAAACGCACGGTGGGTGTGGACGTACTCACGTTGTCGGCGAGTCCCATCCCGCGCACCCTCGAGATGGCCTTCGCTGGTATCCGTGACCTGTCGATGGTCACCACGCCGCCGGCCGACCGCCGGCCGATTCTCACCCACGTCGGTGAGTACGACGAGTCGGCCGTCGTCGAAGCGGTGCGCCGCGAATTGTTGCGTGAAGGCCAGGTCTTCTACGTCCACAACCGAGTCTCGGACATCGAGCAGGTGGCGAGGCGCGTCGGCCAACTCGTGCCCGACGCGCGGATCGCTATCGCCCACGGCCAGATGGACGAGGGGACCTTGGAACGCGTCATGGTCGACTTCTGGGAGAAGCATTTCGACGTGTTGGTGTGCACGACCATCGTGGAATCGGGCATCGATCTGCCGAGTGTGAACACCTTGATTGTCGACCACGCCGAACGGTTGGGTCTGGGTCAGATGCACCAGTTGCGCGGCCGGGTGGGCCGTAGTGGCCAGCGCGCCTACGCCTACCTCTTTCATCCGGCCGGCACCGTCTTGTCCGAGAAGGCGTACGAGCGACTGCGCACCATCGGCGACAACACCGCATTGGGTAGTGGCTTCAAGATCGCCATGCGCGACCTCGAAATCCGCGGCGCGGGCACGATGCTCGGCCAGCACCAGTCCGGCGCGATGGCCGCCGTCGGGTACGACCTCTACATCCAACTGGTCGCCGAAGCGGTGAATGAGGCCAAGGGCATCTCCATCGAGACGCCTCCGGCCATCACGCTGGACGTACCCGGTGACGCCCACCTGCCGGCCCACTACGTCGAAGCCGACGACGCGCGGCTCGAGGCCTACCGCCGCCTGGCCGCGGTGCGTAACCACGAGGATCTCACCGACCTGCGCGATGAGTGGCTGGACCGTTACGGCCCGCTGCCGGCGGCCGCCCAGGGGCTCGTCGACCTCGCGGCGTTGAAGCTCGACTGTCTGGCGGCCGGGGTCAACTCGCTCGTGGTGATGCCGGCGCGTACCGGGGTCCGCTCCAAGCCGCTGGTGCGCATGGGGCCACTCGCGCTCTCGGTGTCGGCCCAGATGTCGGTGCGCCGGCGCTTGGGCGCCCGCGCGTACGACGAGGTCAGCCGCGAACTGCGCGTGGAACGCACGCCGGCCGAGGTCACGCCGGCCGCCCTGCGGGACCTCCTAGTGGAGATGGTCGGACCCTCGTCGGCGAACTAAGTCGTTAGGCTGGCGCGGTGCGCCGACTCTCAATTCTGCTCGCCCTGTCACTTTTGGGGGCGGCCCTCGCCGGCTTCGCCGCGTCACCGGTGGTGCGTGCTCCCGGGGTCAGCGTGTCGGACCGCGCGATGCGTGAGGAGATCTCGGCCCTGGCCGCGAATCCCGGCCTCCAGTGCTACCTCTCGGCCATGACCGGTGAGTTCTACCGTTCGGGTGGGGGCCACGACAGCCTCTCCGCGGCGGCCACCGCCAACTGGACAAAGTTGCGCGTCGAGAGCGCCGTGATCATTGACTACGTTGATCACCACGGCGGCACGCCGACCTCGGCCGACCTCGCGACCGCCCGCGCGGCGCTCGAGCAGGAGTTCACCGCCGCAGCCGCGGCGCGTCAGTACCGCTGCGCCACGTCGGCGGCCGCCGCCCTCGACGCTCTGCCCCCGGCGATGCTGGCCTTCCAACTCCACGCCCAGGCCGACGCCATGTGGCTCGACCGGATGATGCCGAGCCAGATACCTCTCACTGTGGCCGGTCTCGAGTCCTACTTCTCCACGCACTCGTCCAACTACGACGAGTTGTGCGTGGCCGTGGCCGTGGTGTCACCGCGCACTCTCAACCTCTTCAATGCCGACCGCGCCAAGGGCATGAGCGTCGCCGAACTGGCTCGCGAGCACAGTCTCGACGGCAGTGGTCAAAAGGGCGGAGCGTATGGTTGCTGGAAGCCCTCGAACCAGTACTACGACACCTGGCGCAAATTGACCGCGGGCCTACCACTCAACCAGTACAACGCCACGCCCCGCAAGATCGCCTACCGCACGGACAGCGCGGATCTCTTCGTGGCCGTCACCAAGCGCACGCCGTCGACATTCGCCGACGCGGAGCAGTTGGTACTCGCCGACGCGCGTAACTACAACGCGGCGGGGGGAACCCGGGTGAAGGAGAACCTCCTGTACCGCGCCGCCGTTGCCGTGAGCCCGGCCTTCGGTCGCTGGGCTCTGACCTCGTCGGGCCCGACGGTGGCGAACCTGGCAGTGCCGGCCGAGTCCGACGTGACCTCGCCGGGCGTGCTGGCCGGTCTGCAGCGGGGACCGGCCCGGTACCAATAGTGGCGAGAGTCCGCGTGGTGGGCCTCGGGCCCGGCGGACCCGAGTTACTGACGCCCCGAACCCGCGCCCTGCTCGAAGGCGCCGCGGTGGCGCGCCTGCGCACCCGTGTCCACCCGGCCGCCGCTGAGTTTCCCGGTGTGGCGAGCTACGACGAGTGGTACGAATCGGCCGACTCGTTCGACGCCCTCTACGACCGCATCGTCGTCGACCTCGAGTCACTGGCTTTGGCCCATCCCGACGCCGAGGTCGTCTACGCCGTGCCCGGTTCGCCCACCGTCGCCGAGTCCACGGTGTCACGTCTCACCTCTCGGGCCCGCGTCGAAGTGGTGTGCGAGCCGGCCGTGTCGGTGATTGACGTCGTGGCCGCGCGCTTGGGTCGTGATCTGATGGCCGACGGTGTGCGCATCGTCGACGCCCTCGACGGCGTGGAGCCTCTGCGTGGTCCCGGCCCGTTGCTCATTCTCCAGACCTACTCACCCGAGGTGCTCGCGCTGCTGGCCGACCGACTGCCGCCCGAGGTGCCGGTCGTGATCGTCCACCACGTCGGGCTTCCCGACGAGCGGGTGGTCTCCACCACGAGCGGAGAGTTGAGCCGGTTCGCGGCGGCCGACCACCTGACCTCGGTCTGGGTGGAGGGACTGCGCACCGCGGGCGAGACCATGGACGACCTCGTCGACTTCATGCGTCGTCTGCGTGCTGAGTGCCCGTGGGACCAGGAGCAGACCCATGGCTCGTTGGCGCGCCACCTGATGGAGGAGTCCTACGAGGCTCTCGACGCGCTGGAGACCTTCGCCGCGCTCGAAGCTGACGACGCCGTCACCGACGAGGCGTCGGACCATCTCGAAGAGGAATTGGGCGACGTGTTGTTTCAGGTGGTGTTCCACGCCCAACTCGGAGAAGAAGAAGGTCGCTTTTCGATGGCGACCATCGCCGACCGGGTTCGCGACAAGCTCACGGAGCGTCACCCCCACGTCTTTGGTGACGCGGTCGCCGAAACGGCCGATGACGTCGCGAGGCGCTGGGAGGACCTGAAGAAAGTCGAGAAGGGCCGTGACAGCGTCACCGACGGCGTCGCCTGGCAACTCCCGGCACTCTCCCTGTACGCCACGTTGCGACGCAAGACGAAGTCGGTTCTGCCCACGGCCGATGCGACAGAACTGCTCGCCACGGCGCGCGCGGCACTGGGCCGACTCGACAGTGACGAGACTGACGAAGGGGCGTGGGGAGATCTTTTGGAGGCTCTCTCGAGTGCCGCGTCAAGTCGTGGGGTCGATCTCGAGGGTGCGTTACGTCAGCGGGCCCTCGCTCTTCGCGACGAGGCCCGTGGGCGCGAGGTGGCTGACGGCGCTCGGTAGCCTTGAGGGGAACGAGGAGTCCCCATGAGCAGCATCGAACACGTCAGCGCCCGGATGATTTTGGATTCCCGGGGCAATCCCACCGTCGAGGCCGAGGTGCGTCTCGACTCGGGCGCCAGCGGACGGGCCGCCTCACCCTCGGGCGCCTCGACGGGAACCCACGAAGCCGTCGAACTGCGCGATGGTGGTGAGGCCTGGAACGGAAAGGGCGTCAGCCAAGCCGTCGACCACGTCAACGGAGAGATTTGCGAAGCCCTCGAGGGGTACGACGCCGACGACCAGCGCGCCGTGGACCAGGCGATGATCGACCTCGACGGCACACCGAACAAGGCTCGACTCGGCGCCAACGCCATCTTGGCGGTGTCGCTGGCGGTCGCCAAGGCCGCCGCGCAGGACCGCGAGGTGCCACTGTTTCAGCACATCGGGGGAGTGAACGCCCACGTTCTGCCCGTGCCGATGATGAACGTCGTAAACGGTGGGGCCCACGCGAAGAACTCCATCGACTTCCAGGAGTTCATGGTCATGCCCGTGGGGGCCACGTCGTTCGCCGAGGCCTTGCAGTGGGGCACCGAGACGTACCACGCGTTGAAGAAGATTCTCGAGAAGCGTGGTCTGTCCACGGCCGTCGGCGACGAGGGTGGCTTCGCTCCCGACCTGCCTGACAACGAGACGGCCGTGAAGGTGCTCGTGGAGGCCATCGAGGCGACGGGCCGCACGCCCGGCCTCGACGTGGCGCTCGCCCTCGACCCCGCGACGAGCGAGATCTACCGCAACGGTGCCTATCACCTCGACGGTGAGGGTCGGGTTCTCTCCAGCGCTGAACTGGTCGACTACTGGGCCGACCTGTGCGACCGGTACCCGATCGTGTCGATTGAAGACGGCCTGGCCGAAGACGACTGGGATGGCTGGTCCCTGCTCACTCAGAAGCTCGGATCGCGCATCCAATTGGTCGGCGATGACCTCTTCGTGACGAACACGGCTCTCTTGCAACAGGGCATTGACGCCGGAGTGGCCAACTCGATTCTCGTGAAACTCAACCAGATTGGCACCTTGAGCGAGACCCTCGATGCGGTGGCGCTCGCGCGAACCAACGGATACAGCGCCGTGATTTCGCACCGCTCGGGCGAGACCGAGGACGTCACGATCGCCGACCTCGCCGTCGCCACCAACGCCGGTCAAATCAAGACCGGTGCCCCGGCGCGCTCGGACCGGGTGGCGAAGTACAATCAACTCTTGAGGCTCGAGGAGTGGCTCGGTGACACCGGGCGGTTCCTCGGGGGGCGGTCTTTGTCGGGAGCACGCAATGGCAGGAACTCGTAACGCACCCAGGCCGTGGGCTGAACGCATGGCGGTGCCCCTCGCCCTCGTGGCCGGGCTGGCCATCATCGTCTTTTCCGTCCCCTTCACGGGCATCTGGCACCTCCAAGGGCAGATTGACGCCACCGCGTCGCAGGTCGCCCAGTTGAAGGCGCAGACCCAGGCAGCCGCCTCCTCGGCCCAGTCGCTGAAGTCGGGCACGCTCGCCATTCAGATGGCTCGCCAGCAGTACCAGCTGGTCAACCCGGGTCAGAGCCTGATTCAGGTATTGCCCGGTGCATCGCGCGACGCCAACGCCGCCCACCAGGGCGACCCCGGTTTCGACCCGCTGGTGAGTCCCGCTTCGGTCAGCCCACTCGCCGATCCCTCCACCACCGCCACGCCGGTCCACCCGACGGGCTTCCTCGAGCGCCTGGTGCGGACCCTCGAGTTCTGGCGTTGACCTTTCCCGAGGCTGACCCCGCCGACATCGCCGTTATCGAGTCGTGGCTCGGTCACGCCCTGGCGGCCCGCTGTCGGGTCGTGGTGCGCCGGGTGAATGGCACGCCGGTGGTGATTGAGAATGAGCCCCATCTGCGCGATGGCACGCCCATGCCCACTCTCTTCTGGCTGGTCGACCCCGAACTGCACGACGCCGTGAGCCGTCTCGAGAGCGACGGGGGAGTGCACCGCTTCGAGGCCCTCGTTGACGCCGAAGAACTGGCCGCCACGCACGCGGCGTACGAGGCGCTGCGTAAGTCCCGCACCGTGCGCACCGGTCCCGTCCAGCCATCAGGCGGCGTGGGTGGCACGCGCGTGGGCATCAAGTGCCTGCACGCCCACCTGGCCAACTTCCTCACCGGTGCCGCCGACCCCGTCGGCCAGCTCGTCGCCGATGCGGTGGGTGTTCCCGACCTCGTCATGTGTGGAGGTGACTGATGGCGCTGGCCGCGATTGACTGTGGATCGAACTCCACCCGACTGCTCGTGACAAACGACGCCGGTGTGGCGTTGCACCGGGACATGCGCATCACCCGATTGAGCGCGGGCGTCGACGCCCAGGGCCGCCTCGCCCCCGACGCCATCGAGCGTTCGTACACCGTGCTGCGTGAGTATCGCGTGATGATGGATGCCCACGGGGTGACCAACGGGCTCGTGGTCGCCACCTCGGCCGTGCGTGACGCCGCGAACGGTGCCGCGTTCCTCGCAGGAGCCGAAGAGATTCTCGGCGTGCGCGGCCGGATTCTGCTCGGCATCGAGGAGGCCCACCTCACATTCGCCGGTGCCACGGCGGGGCTCGAACCCGATTCTCGCCCCACCGTCGTCGTGGACATCGGCGGCGGATCGACCGAACTCGTGGGGCCGGGGCCCGGTGGGTTGGTGAGCCACTCCATGCAGTTGGGATGTGTGCGGGTGACCGAGCGGGCCCTGGGGTCATCGGCCGTCACTCCCGAACGGCTCGCCGCGGCCGACACGATGATTGACGCCGAAATCGAGCGGGCTTTCGAGGAGGTTCCGGCCCTGGCGGACTTCCGGGGGCGCTCTCGTCTGGTGGGCGTGGCGGGCACGGTGGCGACCCTGGCCCACCTCGACATGGGACTGGCCGACTACCACCGCGAGGCGGTCCACCACCTGGTGTTGCCGCGCGAAACGGTCGGTTTCTGGCGGATTCGACTGCAGCGACTGGAGCCGGTCGACCGGTTGAACTTTGTGGGCATGACCCCCGGGCGCGAAGACGTGCTGGTTGCCGGTCTGCGGGTTCTCGAACGAGTGATGTCGGTTCTCGGGGCCGACGACATCACGCACTCCGAGTCGGACATCCTCGAAGGGGTCATCGGGTGGCTCCAGCGATGAGGCGAACCTGCCACACTCGTCTGATGGAGGTTTTGCAGTAGTGGCACTTCG
The DNA here is from genome assembly GCA_963978125.1 of uncultured bacterium. Classification (GTDB taxonomy): domain Bacteria; phylum Actinomycetota; class Acidimicrobiia; order Acidimicrobiales; family RAAP-2; genus RAAP-2. The sequence continues at coordinate 11,353 of CAXBRI010000015.1, forward strand.
GCACATGATGCACAGCCCGCTCGTGTTGACCGGCCGTCGGGTCGTTCTACGCACCCTGACCGACACCGACTACCCGGCCTGGCACGCGGTGCGCACGCGGAATCATGGTTGGCTCCTCAAGTGGGAGGCGCGCACGTCCACGGGCACCCACCTCGCGGAAGATCAGCGCAGCTTCTCCGCACGGTGTGCGATGCGTGAACGTGAGCGCCACCTGGGTACGGGCCTGGGCTTTGGCATCTTCGTTGACGGATTTTTTGTCGGTGAGATGACCCTGTCGGCGATCCAGCGCGGTCCGTTGCAGTCGGCCTTTATCGGCTACTGGATTGACGAGGGCCGCGCCGGCCAGGGGCTCATCCCCGAGTCACTGGTGCTGTTACTGCAGTACTCCTTCGAGTCGCTGCACCTTCACCGCATCGAGCCCAACATCATTCCCCGCAACGCGCCGTCACGGCGGGTCGTGGAAAAGCTCGGCATTCGTTTCGAAGGCATCGCCGAGCGCTACCTCGAGATTGACGGAGTGTGGGAGGACCACGCGCGCTACGCCATCACGGTCGAGGAGTGGGACAAGCGGGCTCCCCAGTTGGTGACCGACTGGTTGCTCGAACGCGACGCCTAGACGGCGTCGAAGGAGCGTCCGCGCAGGTCGGCCAGCGTGGCGGTGCCCAGTTCGCCGTGCAGCGCGGCGGCAATCCCCATGCCCCCCAACGCTCCGTCGCGGGGCAAGACGACGAGGTCCGTGTCGTGGCCCCGGGCGATGCACAGACCGTTGACGCGGGCTTCGCGGGCGAGACCGGCGACCTGGCTGGCGTCCACCCCGGGGCCGAGGGTCACCACCGGCACTTCGTACTGGGTGCGGCGCAGCGACCGGACGTCGTGGATCATCGACAGGGAGTCGGCGCCGACGCGCACGTGGCTACC
>CAXBRI010000016.1:0-11679 GCA_963978125.1 uncultured bacterium
GGTCAGCTGAGCCGACCCCCGGAGAATTGACACTCCTTTTCGCTGGAGATGCCTCTGGAGACCAGCCATGACGGGGTCGGGATTAAGCGTGGAGTCTGATTCAAAGAGAAGCCCCTCGGGAATCTGTGCCGCCACATCACGAAATAGATCGGGATTGGTGGCCCTTGACACAGTTCGGGGCTCCGCACCAGTCTCGCGAGCAATCTGTAATTGGCGAGAAACTTCCCTCCGGTCGGATGCATCCCAGCCCACCAGCAACGTCCCCGTTCTGGTCAGCTGGGCCTCTTCTGGGGTAATGCCCACTGAATGGAGGAATTCTGGCCAGACCAGGGTTGACTCGCTTTGCTCACGCCATTGCTCCGTCTCCCCGGGTTGAGTCTCCGCACCTGGGGCAAGCATTCCCGCCGCCGCCCAGGTCGCGCGAATGTGTTCCCCTTCGTCAACAACGGTGACTTGAAAGCCGGCCCGGTCGAGCTCAATAGCGGCGGTCAGCCCGACGATCCCTCCACCCACGACGATGGCTCGGCGGTTGTGCGACACCCCACCAGAGTAGAAGTTTGAAGACAGCAACGACTTGCGCTAAATTTGAAGTGGGTCAGCGTTGCCCCGCCGCAACGCTTATGAAGAACTTCCCCCTCTACGACCCGACCTTTGACCATGACGCTTGTGGCGTCGGAATGGTTGCCGACCTCACGGGTGCGGCGAGTCACGCCACGGTGAAAGATGCGCTGCTGATTCTCGAACGAATGGACCACCGCGGAGCCAACGGTGCCGACATTCACTCGGGTGATGGCGCCGGCGTACTCGTCCAAATGCCCGACGAGTTCCTTCGTGCGGTTGTAAGTCATCCACTTCCGGAATATGGGGCGTATGGCGTGGGGATGTGGATGATCCCCGACGTGGACGCGGACGCCATAAGAGGGCAAATAGAGATCATGGCCGTTCAAGCCGGCCTCGCCACGCTCGGCTGGCGTCGGATTCCCGTGGACTCCACGATTCTTGGCCCAACGTCGAAGTCGTCCGAACCCCAGATGTGGCAGCAGTTTGTGTCGGCGACGTCTGGGGCAACCAGCGACGACCTGGAATCGCTGCTTTTCGTTGCACGCAAGACCGTCGAGCACGAGTTGCCGGCGTACGCATCGTCGCTGTCCTCGAGGGTCTTGATCTACAAGGGAATGCTCAATTCTCTTCAGGTTCGACCCTATTTCGCCGATCTCCGCGACCCGCGGATGCAGACGGCATTAGCAATTGTTCACTCTCGCTTTTCGACCAATGTTCTGCCACGATGGGAATTGGCGCAGCCGTTCCGGATGATTGCGCACAATGGCGAGATCAACACCATCCGGGGCAACCGCAACTGGATGACGGCCCGCGAGACATCCATGAATGTGTCGGGCCTGTCCACTCCGGTGTCGGAACTCAGCCCCATCGTCACTCCCGGAATGAGTGACTCGGCGAGCTTCGACGAGACTGTAGAACTCCTGGTTCGGGCTGGCCGCAGCTTGCCGCACGCCATCTTGATGATGATTCCCGAGGCGTGGGAGCGTTCGACGACGATGCCGGTCGCTCGACGTGATTTCTACCGCTACCACGCGGGCCTCATGGAACCGTGGGACGGTCCCGCATCGGTGACGTTCACCGACGGACGTCTCGCAGGGGCAGTTTTGGACCGCAATGGACTTCGCCCAGCGAGATACTGGGTCACCAAGGATCGGAAAGTCATCTTTGCTTCCGAAGTTGGCGTGCTCGACGTCGAACCGAGCAATATTGAATCAAAGGGCCGACTCCGTCCGGGTCGAATGTTTCTCGTCGACCTTGTCGAAGGTCGGATCATCGATGACGACGAAATCAAGGACAGGCTGGCTTCCCAGCAACCTTACGGCGAATGGCTCGACGCCCAACAGACGTCGTTGGACGAGATCCCTGCTCCGGTAGCGCTGCATCCCAGCCACTCTTCCGTCCTGCAGCGACAGTTGGCCTTTGGCTACAGCGAGGAAGACATCAGCCTCATCATCAAGCCGATGGCCACCAGCGGGGAAGAGTCTGTGGGCTCCATGGGCTCCGACGCCGCAATTCCGGCACTCTCGGACCAACCACGATCACTCTTCGATTACTTCACGCAACTGTTCGCGCAGGTAACCAACCCGCCGTTGGACGCGATTCGAGAGGAGTTGGTGACCTCGACTCGTGTGGTCATTGGGGGAGAGGGCGACCTACTCAGCGAGACTCCGGGTCATTGCAACCAGATCGTCCTCGCTTCACCCATTCTGAGTGATGCCGAGCTCGCGAAGCTTCGCTATATCGAGGAATACGACAACATCTCGGGATTTAAGACGGTGGTGCTTGATTCGGTATTCGAAACAAACCCGCACAAAACTGCCGCCGAGGCAGTGGCCGACGCCCTCACATCACTGTCACTGGCCGCCGCGGAGGCAATCCGTGGTGGCGCCAACATTTTGATTCTGTCGGATCGCGCCGTTGATGCACGTCACGCACCGATTCCCTGTCTTTTGGCCGTGTCCGCGGTTCATCACTACCTAGTGGACCAGCACCTACGCACCCGAGCCGCGCTGGTGGTCGAGTCCGGTGAGGTGCGCGAGGTGCATCACGCCGCATTGGTTCTCGGTTTTGGAGCGAGCGCGTTGTGCCCCTACTTGGCCCTGGAAACGATTGACGACCTGGTTGAGACGGGCGCCCTCGGCGGCACTTCGTCATTTGACGCCAAGTACCAATACGGCAAAGCCCTGAACAAGGGAATCGTGAAGGTGATGTCCAAAATGGGAGTCTCCACGGTGGCCAGTTACATCGGTGCGCAGCTTTTCGAAGCGGTCGGCCTGGACCAATCGGTTCTCGACGGTTACTTCCCCTCGTTCACCAGCCGCATGGGTGGCGTGACTCTCGAGCACCTTGCGGTTGACGTCCTGCATCAACACGAAAAGGCATTCGTAGCCCATCCGGGGCAGAGGGTGGCTCTCCGAAACCGCGGTGAGTATCAGTGGCGCCGCGACGGCGAGCTCCACTTGTTCAACCCGCGGACAGTGCAGAAGCTCCAACACGCCACGCGACAGAAGCGTTTCGACATTTTCAAGCAGTACACCGAAGCCGTTAACGATCAGACTGACGGGGGCCTCACGTTACGCAGCCGACTGAGGTTACGTCGCAACAGCACACCGATTGATATTTCGGAAGTCGAACCCGTCTCGGACATCCTCAAACGTTTCCAAACGGGCGCGATGAGCTACGGATCAATATCCGGTGAAGCGCACGAAACACTGGCCATCGCAATGAACCGTCTCGGCGGTAAATCCAACACCGGTGAGGGGGGCGAAGACGAAGATCGTTTTGACGTCTCGGACCCTAGGTGGAACCGCCGTTCGTCTATCAAGCAGGTCGCATCCGGACGTTTCGGCGTGACGTCGCGTTACCTAGTCAACGCCGATGACATCCAAATTAAGATGGCACAAGGTGCGAAGCCCGGAGAGGGCGGCCAACTTCCTGGCTCCAAGGTCTACCCCTGGATTGCCAAAACTCGGCACTCCACGCCCGGCGTCGGCCTCATCTCACCGCCACCGCACCACGACATCTATTCGATCGAAGACCTCAAACAGCTGATTTACGACCTCAAGAATGCGAACGAACGGGCGCGCATCCACGTCAAGCTGGTGAGCGAACAGGGCGTCGGTACGATCGCCGCCGGAGTCGCCAAGGCTCATGCTGACGTCATCCTGATTTCTGGGCACGACGGCGGCACCGGAGCGGCACCGTTGACGTCGCTCAAGCACGCCGGAACGCCATGGGAAATGGGTCTCGCCGAAACGCACCAGACGTTGGCGGCCAACGGGCTGCGGTCAAGGGTCGTCCTGCAGGTGGACGGTCAGCTAAAGACAGGTCGGGACGTGATTATTGCGGCCCTATTGGGTGCCGAAGAGTATGGCTTCGCCACCGCCCCGCTGGTCGTATCAGGGTGCATCATGATGCGCGTGTGCCATTTGGACACGTGTCCGGTCGGCATCGCAACCCAGAATCCCGAACTTCGAAAGAGGTTCACGGGAAAGCCGGAATTCGTGGAGACCTTCTTCGAGTACGTGGCCCAGGAAGTTCGCGAGCTACTCGCCGAGCTGGGTGCCCGTTCCCTTGATGACATCATCGGCGACGCGTCTTTGCTCGAAGCCCTTCCCGTTGAGGACCCCACCAACACACTCAACCTGTCGGCCCTTTTGGTTCCGACCCCGACGGACCAGCGTCGCCAGACCGAAGTGCAGCACCACGGTCTTGAAGATGTTCTTGATCGTTCGTGGTTGACCGACGTGGTGTCAGCGGCGGAGTCCCATCGTGAGTTTGCCGTCTCCTCGGAAGTCCGCAACACCGATCGAACGGTGGGGACACTGACGGGTTCCGCGGTAACTCGGGCTTTGGGATCTCGCACATTGGAAGACGACCAAATTCGTATCGATCTCGTCGGGTCAGCGGGACAATCACTCGGTGCATTCGTACCCAAGGGGATGTCCCTGAGGCTGTCGGGCGATGCCAACGACTACGTCGGAAAGGGCCTCTCCGGTGGACGAATTGTCGTCAGGCCTCCCGAAGGGAGCACTTTTGCGGCGGACCGTAACGTCATCGCGGGAAACGTGATTGGCTACGGCGCCACCAGCGGCGACATCTTCATCTCAGGTGTTGTCGGAGAGCGTTGCGGTGTTCGTAACTCCGGCGCAACCATCGTGGTTGAAGGAACAGGCGATCACGCCTGCGAGTACATGACCGGGGGGATTGTGGTCATTCTGGGCGCCACCGGCCGGAACGTGGCCGCCGGCATGTCCGGTGGCACTCTCTACCTCTACGACCCCGACAACATGGTGCACGAACGTTTGAGCACGGGCGTGTACGAGGTGGACCCCCTTGAGGCCGCCGATGACGAGATCCTGAGGGGGATCTTGGCTCGGTTCGTCGAAGAAACCGGCTCGGTTCGCGCCCGCACGGTTCTGGAGGACTGGAGGATCCAGAGGATGAATTTCGCCAAGGTTGAGTCGTCGGAATACCAGCGTCTACGCGACGAGCAGCGCCATGGGTAAGCCGACGGGCTTTCTCGCATTCGGTCGGCGCGGCCCGGCTGCTCGACCGGTGCCAGTCCGTCTTCGCGATTGGCGTGAGGTCTATGAACCTCAGACCGACGGAGACGTGTCCACTCAGGCGTCGCGGTGCATGGACTGCGGAATTCCTTTTTGCATGCAGGGCTGTCCACTCGGAAACCGGATTCCCGTCTTCAATGACGCCGCGTACCGGTTGAACTGGATGAGGGCGGCCGAACAATTGTTTGATACCAACAATTTCCCGGAGTTCACCGGCCGTTTGTGTCCGGCCCCCTGCGAGTCGGCGTGCGTGTTGGGCATCTCAGATGAACCGGTCACAATTGAACGAATTGAGTACGAGGTTGCAGAGCACGCATTCGTTCATGGCCTACCCGTTGCTACGGTGCCTGACGCCGAGACCGGTGTCAGGATCGCAGTCGTTGGTTCGGGTCCGGCTGGCTTGGCGTGTGCAGCTCAACTGCGTGCGGCTGGACACGCGGTGACCGTGTTCGAGCGCTCAGACCGCATCGGTGGCCTGCTGCGCTATGGAATCCCCGAATTTAAAATGGAGAAGTCGGTCCTCGACCGACGCCTCGACGTGATGCGCGAATCGGGGATTATTTTCCGTTCAAAGACCCCGATCGGTAAGGGCGGGGTTCCCCTTGATGAAATTCGCCGGAACTTCGATGCTGTAGTTCTGGCCGTGGGCTCCACGCGACCTCGGTTGTTGGAAGTCGAAGGGTCCGATCTAGTGGGAGTCTTTCCGGCGATGACCTACCTAGAGGCGGCCAACCGTGCCGTCGTGGACGGCTCAGTGAGCGATATCGACGCGCATGGTCTACACGTGGTGATTCTCGGCGGTGGAGACACGGGCGCCGACTGCCTCGGTACCGCTCATCGTCAAGGCGCCGCGAGTGTCACTCAAATCGAGATTCTGGGACAACCACCTACGGAACGTCCAGACGACCAGCCATGGCCTACCATGCCCAGGCTGTTCAAGACAACTTCGGCTCATGAAGAAGGTGGTGACCGGGTTTTCGCCACCGAAACTCTTCAATTCATTGGGCAGGGCCACGTGACGGGAATGAGGGTTCGGGACAAGACCTCGGGTGTCGAACGCGATATACCGGTCGACCTTGTTTTGATCGCCGCGGGTTTCGTGGGTCCTGAGCTTGAGGCCCTGGATCTTGATCACCCTCGCTACACCACACCCCGCGACACGCTGGCCGTGGGATTCGATTGGCGACTGGAGGAGATTCCTGGAGCTACTCCGGTCTTCGCCTGTGGCGACGCCGTCCGGGGCCAGAGCTTGATTGTCTGGGCCATTGCGGAAGGGCGTTCAGCTGCGGCGGCCGTCGACGCCCATTTCCGGGGACCGGCATCCGAATTACCGGCCCCCGTCCAGCCCTACATGCAGTCGTGGTAGGGGGTCCTGCGCAGTAGGTAGCATCGCCGATACCAAATACCAAGGGGGAACCGTGCGCAGCACCATGCAAGATACGCCTCTATTGATTCGCGACATCGTCCGTCACGGGGAGGCGCTCTACGCCGACAAGAAGGTCTTCACGGTGTCACCAACCGGCGTGGAAGAGGCAACCTTCTACCAAATCATTCGGCGTGCCGAAAAGTTAGCCAATGCTTTGCAGCGCCTTGGCGTTGAGCGTGGCGACCGGATTGCCACTTTCATGTGGAACAACCAGCGTCACATGGAGGCCTACGTCGCCATCCCATCAATGGGCGCGGTACTGCACACTCTCAATATCCGTCTATTCCCGGACCAGCTGGCCTACATCGTTAACCACGCCGACGACAAAGTCATCATCGTCGACAACACCCTGATTCCGCTTCTCGCAAAAGTTCGTGACCAAATTTCCAACGTGAAGGCCATCATCGTCGCGGGCCCCGACGACTCCGGTGTCTTGGGTGACGTGTACGACTACGAGACACTCCTGGCCGCAGAAGAATCGGGTTTTGATTGGCCGGATCTGGACGAGCGCGACGCCGCGATCATGTGTTACACCTCGGGCACGACGGGTAATCCCAAGGGTGTCGTCTATTCACACCGCTCGACGTGGCTGCACTCGATGGCCTCAACGTCGGCTAACTCGGTTGGCCTTTGCGAACGTGACCGTTGTTTGCTGATTGTTCCCATGTTCCACGTGAACGCGTGGGGTGCCGCCTACACGGCCCTCTTCGCCGGAACGGAACTCATCATGCCGCAAATGCTTTTGCAGGGTGAGCCCGTACTGCAGATGATTGAGACATTGCGGCCCACCGTGGCCCTCGGTGTGCCGACTGTCTGGAACGAGTTGCTCCGCGCCGCCGCCGAAAAGCCCGGTTCTGACCTTTCAAGCCTCCGGGGCATTCTCGCCGGTGGGTCCGCTGTCCCGAGGGTGATGATTGAGGCATTCAAGGACCGTTACAACATCGACATCATTCAGGGATGGGGAATGACCGAAACGAGTCCGCTCGCCGCGGTCTCAATTCCTCCCGCCGGAACACCGCGAGAACAAGAAACGGACTTCCGCGTGAAGGCAGGTCGCTTGGTCGCCGGCGTGCAGGTTCGTCTGACCGACGAAGATGGCAACGTGGTTCCCAACGACGGTAAGGCTCTTGGTGAGATCGAAATCCGCGGTCCGTGGATCACTGGTTCCTACTACGGGGTTGACGATCCCGAGAAGTTCCGGGATGGATGGCTGAGAACGGGTGACATCGCCACGCTGGACGGCCAGGGCTTCATCACCATCGCCGACCGGACCAAGGACGTCATCAAGTCCGGCGGTGAGTGGATCAGCTCGGTGGAACTGGAGGGCACCGTGATGGCTCACCCCGCCGTCTTCGAGGCCGCCGTCATCGCGGTTCCCGACGATAAGTGGCAGGAGCGACCGTTGTGCGCGGTGGTTCTCCGTCCTGACATGTCCGCCAGCGCTACGGAACTGAAGGCATTCCTCGCCGATCGTGTGGCCAAGTGGTGGTTGCCCGAACGCTGGACCTTCGTCGAGTCGATCCCGAAGACCAGCGTCGGAAAATTCGACAAGAAGGTTCTTCGAAAAGCCTACGCCGACGAAGAACTGGCTGTCGAGGTTGTGGACTAGTTCGTGGACAATTTCGATGCGCTGGCCGACGAGGTTGCGAATCTCGAGCAGCGTGTGAGTGATGCCATCTTCGATGCCGTGCGGGCACAGATGAGGAATGAGGATGCACCTGCTGCGGCGATGCTGGAGAAGCGCCTGTCCAAAGTGAGGCGGTCACTTCGAAAGGCCGAAATGCTTCTCCGCGGGACCGACGACGACTAAGCCCACGAGTTCGTCGCGTTGATGGCTCGGCGAAGAGCAACGTAGTTGCGGCCGTTGAAACCAAATCGAAGATACGGAGGCGACCACGAGAAGCCCCCGTCGGCGGCGAACTCCGGAACCAGTCGCGCCAAATCCTTCATCTGGTCCGGGTCGGGACCTTTTTTGAGCCGTAGGGTGGCCACTCCCTCGGCGATAGTGCAACCTTGGTAGTTCGCGTAGAAGCCCTCGATTTCCGTCACGACTTCGTCCACCGAGGTGGCGAAGGAGACCAGATCGAGGTCGCCCACCTTGATGTACTCCGAATCAATGATTTCATTTTGCACGAACTCGCGCCAAGTGGACCAGAAGCGACCCCCCGGCGAATCCAACAGAATCATCGGCGCCGGTTCGGCCTTTCCCGTATGAAGAAGAGTCAGGATTTCGAAGGCCTCGTCCAACGTGCCAAAGCCACCCGGTAGAACGACGAAGGCATTTGAAGGCCTCGTGAGTGCCGCCTTACGGGTGAAGAAGTATTTCATTTCGACCAACTTCGTCGAGGCGTCAATATAAGGGTTAGGGAACTGCTCAAAGGGGAGGTCGATGTTTACTCCCAGGCTGAACTCACGGCCGGCGCCCTTCGCGGCGGCCTCCATGATCCCTCCACCGGCCCCTGAAATGACCATCCATCCGCGTGAGGCCATCTCCCTGCTCAGAGACTCCGCTAGGGCGTACAGCGGGTTTTCTGGGGGAGTGCGGGCCGATCCGAACACGGCGAGTTTTTGCCGGTCACGGAACGCGTGGAACATGTTCGAGGCGTCAAGCAATTCGTCGAGCGCCGTGGCCGCCACCGTCAGCTCGCTGGTGTCAGCCTCAAATTCACCTAGCTCGACCACCCGCGTGAGTAAGGCTCGCAAGAGCACGAGGCGCTCCAGGGACTGGGGCGTCCGGTCGTTAATAGCCTCCAGCAGGGCGGCGATGAGGTCGTTCATACGAGAACGTCGTACAGGGTGGATCGCTGCACCAGAGGGCGCCCCAGCGGCTCCACGATGGCTGCCAGCGTCTCGGCGTTCATCTCCTGGCCGTGCACGGCACCCGCCGCACGGCTGATGTTCTCATCCATCAGGGTTCCGCCCAGGTCGTTCGCGCCGGAACGCAAAAGGGCCCGCACGCCTTCGTCACCCAACTTCACCCACGAGGCCTGAATGTTGTTGATGGTTCCGGCGTAATGCAGACGACCCACGGCGTGCATCAGAAGCGTTTCACGGAATGTGGGGCCCTTTCGAGCGCGTCCCTTGAGAAACAGGGGCGTGGCCATGTGGACAAAAGGGAGTGGTACGAACTCGGTGAAGCCGCCGGTCCGGCGCTGCAGTTCTTTCGTCACCTGCAGGTGTCGAGCCCAGCTCCGGGCGCCCTCCACAGCCCCGAACATGATGGTCACATTCGATCGGAGGCCCACCGAATGGGCGGCTTCATGGACGTCGAGCCACTGTTGTGTCGAAATCTTGTCGGGGCATAGGGTGGCGCGAACATCATCATCGAGAATCTCGGCCGCCGTCCCCGGCAGCGTCTTCAGACCCGCCTTACGCAATCGTGTGAGGTAATCGGGCAGGTCGGAATTACTACGACGCGCCCCTTCGAAGACCTCCAAGGCGCTGAACGCGTGGATGTGGATTGTGGGCGAGCCCGCCCGCACCGCTTCCAGCACGTCGATGTAATATTCGCCGTCGAAATTCGGATGAATACCGCCTTGAAGGCAAACCTCGGTAGCACCGCGGGCTTCGGCTTCACGAACGCGATTGGCGATCTCATCGAGGGAGAGCAGGTAGGGATCCCCCCTCAGGTTGAGTGACAGTGGCCCCTTCGAGAAAGCGCAGAACCGACACTTGAACGTGCAGACATTGGTGTAGTTGATGTTGCGATTGATGACGAACGTGACGGGGTCTCCGACTAAGTTCGCGCGGACCGCATCAGCGACTTCGGCGATTGCCTGTATGTCACCGTCTCGAGCTTCGAACAGGGCCACCAATTCGTCATCCGAGAAGTCGTACCCCGGTTCGAACCGGTCGAGAATTTCCTGCACCACCGACGTGGTGACACCGGTGGTGATAAGCGAGGGCACCGGGGCGTCAGCGCCCGAGTACCAGGCGTCTCCGCGGGCCCGATGGGTGGAATCGCTGTGAGCAAGAACCGTCGGTTGAAGTGCTTCGTCAACAAAAGTCTCCGCACGTTGCGCCCACTCCGGGTAGATCGTCAAACGCGGAACGAGCGACACCCCGCGTGACGCCGCCTCCCGCGCGAGGGTTTCCACAGCAGGCCACGCCCGTTCCGGATTCACGTGATCGGCCGTCACCGGAGAGATTCCACCGAAATCGTCGATGCCGAAATCAAGAAGGCGAGCCGGTTCGTCGCTGAGATTTGGCGGGGCCTGAAGATGGATCTCGTCGGGGAGAACCAGTCGCGCGGCCGCGATGGTCCAGTGAAACTCTTCTTCCGGCGCGGGAGCGTGGCTCGCCATGGCGGTTCGTGCCTTGGGGAGAAAGTTCTGGATGATGACTTCCTGGATGTGGCCGTGTCGCTCGTGCGAGGTCGCGATGGCCCGCAGGGCGGTCAATCGGTCGGCCCGGGTTTCGCCAATTCCCACGAGGAGGCCGGTGGTGAAGGGTATAGCGAGCCGCCCGGCTTCTTCCAAGGTGGCAAGTCGGCGTACAGGGTCCTTGTCGGGAGCCAACCGGTGGGCCTCGACCTCGGCCAACGTTTCGATCATCATTCCCTGAGACGCGCTCACCGGTCGCAGTTGCGACAACTCAAAGTGGAACAACGCACCGGCGTTGATGTGGGGGAGAAGTCCGGTCGACTCCAGAACCATCTCGGCGGCCGTGGCCACGTAGTCGACCGTGGAGGCGTATCCACGGGCGGCCAGCCACTTCGCGGCCTCGTCGTAACGGAGCTCAGGACGTTCGCCCAAGGTGAAGAGCGCCTCCGTGCAACCCGCCCGTGCCCCCGCCTGGGCTATCGCCATGACTTCTTCGAGATTCAGGAAGGGCTCCGGGAGTCGCGCGGGTGCCGTCGCGAAGGTGCAATATCCACACCGGTCACGACACAACTTCGTGAGGGGAATGAACACCTTGGGGGAGTAGGTGACAACCTGGCCGAAAAGACTTCGCGCCCTGCTCACGGCGTCTGCGGCGAGTTCCTGCGCCGACGACTGGAGTAACGCGTCGTCCGTTGGCGTCTGGCGCCGTCTGTTCACGACGGTCATCGTAGCGGGAAGGCTATCAGGTTGCCGAACCCGCCCGCAGGTCTAGTGTCCTAGTTGGGGAACAGCCGGTCATAGGACT
>CAXBRI010000017.1:0-11578 GCA_963978125.1 uncultured bacterium
ACCTCGTCACCATGGAGTGGTGGGAGGGCATTTGGCTGAATGAAGCCTTCGCCACCTTCATGGCCACGATGTGCACCAACGCGTTCCGTCCCGAGTGGCGCTTCTGGACCGGTTTCGGTATCGACCGCGACATGGCCATGCAAGTCGACGGTCTGCACACGACGCGACCCATCGAATACGAGGTCATCTCCCCCGATGACACCCGCGGCATGTTCGATGTGCTCACCTACGAAAAGGGTGGTTCTGTGCTGCGCATGCTCGAGCAGTGGCTCGGCGAAGAAACCTTCCGTGACGGCATCCGCCACTACCTCAAGCGCCACAGTTACGCCAACACCGTGACGACCGATCTCTGGAACGCCCTTGAGGAAAAGTCGGGCCAGCCCGTGACCGACGTCGCCAATACCTGGATTCTCCAGGGTGGTCACCCCGTCGTCACTCTGACCGACGGCAATCTCCACCAGCAGCCCTTCCAGTACGGCCCGGCTCGCGGAGAAAGCGCCATCGGCTCCTCGTGGCTGGTACCGGTTCTCACCCGCTCGCTGCACGGGGGCAAGCCCAGCCGCCACCTCTTGGGTGGCGACCCCGTTGCCGTGAGCGACACGGCCCCCGTGGTCATCAACGCCGGTGGCTCGGGCGTCTTCCGCTCCCGGTACGGCAGTGCCGAGTTGGCCGAGTTGGCAAACCACCTGGGCGAATTGGACGACCTCGAGTTGGCCACCCTGCTCGCCGACTCGTTCGCCGCCCTGACCGCCGGCCTCATCTCGTGGAACGACTTCTTCACCGTGGCCAAGGGTCTCGGCCAAGAGGACAACCCCACCACCTGGACCATCGTGAACCAGGCCATCGGCCTGACCTACCGGGCGCTCACCGAGGCGCAACGACCGGCCCTGGAGGCTCAGGTCCGAGAGTTGTTGACCCCCCAGTTCACCCGTCTGGGCTGGGACGTCGCCAAGGGCGAGAGCCCGCTCGCGGGTCAGCTCCGCGCTCTCGTGATTGGCACACTCGGCACACTCGGACGTGACGAGGCGATCATCGCCGAGGCCATCAGCCGGTTCGAGTCACACCGCGTCGATGGTGACCTCGCGGCTCCGATTCTTCGCATCGTGGCCGACCAGAACCGACCCGGTGACTACGACGAATTCCTGAAGCGCTATCGCGAAGCTCCGACCCCTCAGGCCGAGCAGCGCTACCTCTGGGCACTCGCCGAATTCCCCGACGAGAAGGTCGCCCTGGACGTCGCGGCGAAGTGTTTCGACACATTCCGCAACCAGGACGGCCCGATGGTGCTCGGCCTGGCCACGCGCAACATGACCAGCGGCAAAGCCGTCTGGAGGTACTTCACCCAGCGCTGGTCCGAAGTTCAGGACCGCTTCCCGGCGAACCTTCAGGTGCGTCTGACCACCGGCCTGTCGACCTTCATCGATGACGAGGAGTTCGCCAACCAGGTCGAGGCCTTCCACCTCGCCAACCCCTTCCCGGGCGAGCAGCGCACGGTGCTGCAGAACCTGGAACGCATGTTCGTGGGCGTGGCGTTCACCAAGAAGATTCGAGGCGAGTTCTAATCATGTCGGTCGGCTCTTTCCTGGGCATCATCGCCCTGATGTTTGTCTTGGAGTTGCCGGACAAAACCATGATCGCCACGATTGTGATGGGCACACGCGCGCGGCCCCTGGCCGTGGCGATTGGTTCGGCGGTCGGCTTCGTGGTGCACATGGCTATTGCTGTCGTCGCGGGCACATTCCTCGCCAAGTTGCCTCACACCCCCAAGGAAATCGTGGTGGGACTTCTGTTCCTCGGCGGCGCGTACTACCTGCTCTTCCACTCCGAAGAAGAGGAAATGGAAAAGGGTGAGAAGGAAGGTGAGGAGGAGCAGCGCAGCACCTGGCTCCGTGAGGCGCTGACCGCATTCACCGTCATCTTCATCGGCGAATTCGGTGACCTCACCCAGATCCAAGCTGCGAACCTCTCGGCCAAGACCGGTCAGCCCCTCGAGGTGTTCCTCGCCTCGTCCATCGCCCTCATCGCGATTTCCTTCGTCGGTGGATACGGCGGACGGCTCTTGCTCCGTGTCGTGCCCCTGAGGGCCATCCGCATCACGGGTGGAGGGCTGTTCGCCGGCCTGGGTCTGTGGACCCTGTACGGGCTCGTCGGGTGACTCGACTCGACGAACTCATCGCCTTCGCGCGCAGCGTGAAGGGATTCATGCCCGATGATGAGGGTGAGGCCCTGACCCGCCACGCCCTGGCCGCCGGGACGGAGCGTCCACAGGGAACTTGGCTAGAAGTGGGCGCGTGGTGCGGCAAGTCGGCCACGTACCTCGGCGCCGCCGCCGAGGCCACCAGGTCCGTTCTCTACTCCCTCGACCACCACCACGGCAGCGAGGAGAACCAGGCGGGTTGGGAGCACTTCGACCCGTCCCTCGTCGATCCCACCGACGGCCGACTCAACACACTTCCGACCTGGCAGCGGACCATCGCCGACGCGAAACTCGAGCACTGCGTCGTCGGGCTCGTCGGTCCGTCAGTCACCGTGGCCGAACACTTCGCGCAGCCCCTCGATCTTCTCTTCATCGACGGTGGCCACGGCCACGAAGTCGCGTGGGCCGACTACGAGCACTGGACGCCGAAAGTCACGTCCGGTGGCTACCTCTTGATTCACGACGTCTTTCCCGACCCGGCCGACGGTGGACGACCGCCCTACGAGATCTTTCTCGCCGCACTCGACAGCGGCCTCTTCACGGAGACGGCCGCGGTGGGTTCCCTACGGGTGCTGCGTCGCGCCTAGTGCAGGGGGCAGTTGACCTCAAAGAGGTCAACGGTGGACGGCAGCGTGCCGTGGCGAAATAGTCCGGCCGCCGGTGTGGCGTCGGTGAGTGCGTCGACCGCCAAAATGACCGCGGCCGCCGTGTACGACGTAGTTTCGGCCTCGGGAAAAGTGACCGTCTCGGGGTAGGCCAGTCCCGTGTAATAGGCACCGTCGTCGCGACGGTGACGCATCGTGCACGAGAAGATGTCCAGTGCCTTACTCGTCTCGCCCACGCCTTCGAGTGTGAGGGCCAACTCGGCGGTCTCGGCCGCGGTGACCCAGTCGTTCGTTGAGACGCAGCGGACCCCGAGACTGGGCATCACGTGACGCTCCCACCCGTCAGCCACCCGTCGGGCCGCGCCATCACCACGGAGAGCGCCGGCGAAGATCGGGTAGTACCAGTCCATCGCGAACTCGTTCTTCGGCGCGAAGGCGCCGGGGTGATGGGCCACCATGTGGCCCAGGCGGCCCGCGGCGAGTTCCCAGGCCGGACGGGCGTGACCGAGTCGCTCGCCGAGTGCGACGGCGCACACCAGAGAGTGGTAAATCGACGACGATCCGGTGAGCAGGGCATACGTCTCCTGACGACCCTGGCCGTCGAGGCTCCAGCTGATAGTGCCGTCGTCGCTCTGCCAGCGAAGAACGAAGTTCATCGCCCGCTCGACCATCGGCCACCACCCCGCCACGGTGTCGAGGTCGTTGGTGGCGAGCAGGTAGTGGTACACCCCGGCCGCCACGTAGGCGCACACGTTGGTGTCGAGTCGCGAGTCTTTCACCCGGTCACCGACGTAGTAGTTGAACCAGCTCCCGTCGGCCATCTGAATCGACTGGAGCCAGTGGTAGGCGGCGCGGGCCTCCACGAGGCGGCCGGCCACGGTCAGGGCCATCGCCGATTCCACGTGGTTCCACGGGTCGCAGTGACCGCCAGGAAACCACGGAATCTGACCCGACGCAAGTTGAAGCGAACTGAGGTGGTCGGCCGAGGCCGCCACTTCTTCGGCGCTCAACACGCCGGGAACGCCGCCCACGACGGCGAGGGTCACGGCTTCTCCAGGTAGACGACGAGCGACTTGCCGATCAGCGGGCTGAGAACACGGTCCAGTGTGCGAGTCAGCGTCGGCCCCTTCACGATGTCCCAGGTGAGGAACTTCAGGTACGCCTTCACGGCCCAGTGGGACTCGTTGGTGGTTCCCACCAAGCACTTCAGCCACCAGTAGGGGCTGTGCAGTCCGTGGGCGAAGCCCCGTCCGGTCACCTTGAGACCAGCACGTTCAAGACGTTCGGTGATCACGCGGTAGCGATAAATACGAATGTGGCCACCGGGAACGTTGTGGTACTCGTCGGACAACGCCCAGTTGATGAGTTCCGGCCCGAAGCGCGGAACCGTAATGGCCATCGTGCCACCGCGACGCAACACGCGGGCGAGTTCACGCATCGCCTCTTCGTCGTCGGGAATGTGCTCGAGGACTTCGGAGCAGATCACCCGATCGAAGGTGCCGTCAGCGAAGGGCAACGCCAGGGCGTCACCCTGGACCACCCCGGCCGAAGTCCGGTCGGCGGACAGTTCCCCGGCTTCGAGCATGGCGGCGAAGGTGGCGGCCACGCCGTCGACCTCGTCACGGCCGGCGTCGAGCGCCACCACGTGGGCGCCGCGACGAGCCGCCTCGAAGGCGTGACGGCCGAATCCACATCCCAGGTCCAATAGGCGGTCCCCCGCCTTCAGGCCCATCTTGTCGTAGTCAGCAGTCAGCATCAGTCAAAAGCCATCGCTTCCGGAATCGGGGTGCCACGAAGAATCGCGTCGTAACAGGCGGCGGTGCCACGCGCGGTCACTTCCCACGTGAAGCGCTTCATGACCCGCTCGCGTCCGTGCGACCCCAGCGTGGCACGAAGCTGTGCGTCATCGAGGAGGGTGCGGATCGCACCCACCAGGGCGTCGGGGTTGTTGGGTTCCACGAGGAGACCGGTTTCGCCACTGGTGCCGACCACTTCGGGCAGCGCGCCCCCGGTGGTCGCCACGACGGGCACCGCGCAGCTCATCGCCTCAATGGCCGGCAACGAGAAGCCCTCGTACAGGGAGGGGACGATGGCCACTTCGGCCTCGCCATAGAGGCGGGCTAGTTCCTCGTCGCTCACCCCCGACACCGTGGTGACAATGTCGTTGAGTCCAAGTCGGTCCAAAGTGGCCGCCACGCGACCGTTCTTCTTGGGCTTGCCGATGACGTAGAGCTCCACGTCACGTTCCACGCGCAACTTGGCGATGGCCTCGAGCAGCGGTACGAGACCCTTCATGGGCACGTCGCTGCTGGTGGTGACCATCAGGCGGCCCTTCTTCTTCACCACGTCGTCGTAGGGCCGGAACACGGTGTGATCCACACCGACCGGCACCACCGTCATGCGCTCGAGGGCCACGCCCATCTGTTTGTTGATGTCGGTCTTCGAGTTGTGTGACACCGTCAGAACGACGGGCAGGCTCTTCAAGACACGGATCTGCATACGCAAGAAACCGAACCAGCGGCGCACGCCGACACGACGGAAGAAACCCTTGGTGTGATCGAGCGCGATGGACCGGTCCACCGTGATGGGGTGGTGCAGCGTCTCGAGAACGGGCCAGCCCTTCTTGGCGAGCGTGGCGATACCCGGACCGAGGCACTGATTGTCGTGGATGATGTCGAATTCGCCTCGTCGCGCCTCGAGCACGTTGACAATGCGACGCGAGAAGGCGTAGGGCTCGCCGAATCCGGCCGACATCATGATCGCGAACTCCGAAAGATCTGCGAAGGAGCGAATTTCGCTGGGGTGCGGAAGGCGGAAGGGGTCCGGGTCGCGGTAGAGGTCCAAGCCCGGAACCGGGGTGAATCCGACCCCCTCGTCGAGGTGAGGCCACGGCGGTCCGGAGAAGACTTCGACGCTGTGGCCCAAGTTCTTCAATTCGCGCGTGAGGTGGCGGGTGTAGACGCCCTGGCCACCCACCCGGGGATTGCCACGGTAAATCAAGAAGGCGATGCGCAGGCCCCCTGGTTGAGCCGGGGCGGGCGCCACGCGCTCGGGCACCGTTATCGCTTGCGTGCGAGCCCACGACGCGCGGGTATCTCGAATGGTCTGGGACAGGGAGCGCACGGGCCAACTTTCGGGCGTCGTCGGGGGTTTCCTAGTCTTACCGACCAGCCCCAACCGGCACAAGTGGCCGTTTAGAGCGCCGCAGGCGCTGACTACGCTTCCCCCTATGGATTTGACCTACCCCGCTGACGCTGAAGCATTTCGTGCCGACATCCGAGCCTGGCTCGAGGCCAACCTGCCCCAGGGCTGGTTCTCCGAAGGATTCTCGATGAGTGACGACGAGCGCGCCGCCTTCAACGAGACCTGGACCAAAAAGCTGTTCGAAGGTGGCTGGATTTGTGCTGGCTGGCCTCAGGAATACGGCGGCAAGGGCCTGGGTCTCATGGAGCAGGTCGTTTTGAACGAGGAGTTCGCCAAGGCCGGTGCTCCGATGCGTGCCGACTTCTTCGGGGACACCCTGGTCGGCCCGACGATCTTGCAGTGGGGCACCGAGGAGCAGAAAAAGGAATTCATTCCGGGCATCCTGCGCGGCGAGATCGCCTGGTGCCAGGGCTTCTCCGAGCCGAACTCGGGCTCGGACCTCGCCAGTTTGAAGACCACCGCGGTTCTTGACGGTGACGAGTGGGTCATCAACGGCCAGAAGGTGTGGACCACCCAGGCCCAGCACGCCGACTACGTGTTCCTGATGACCCGTACGGACCCGGATGCCCCTCAGCACGCGGGCATCTCCTACTTGCTCGTGCCGATGCACCAGCCCGGCGTTGAAGTGCGCCCCATCACCCAGGTCGATGGCACGGCCGAGTTCAACGAGGTCTTCTTCACGAACGCGCGTTGCCCCAAGAACAACGTCGTGGGTGGCGTGAATAACGGATGGAAGGTGGCGATGACGACCCTCGGTTTCGAGCGTGGTTCGTCATCGACGACCGGTCACCGCCGTTTCTTGAAGGAGTGGGAGCACATCGTCCGTGACGCGAAGCGCACGGGTAAGAGCAAAGACAAGATCACCCGTGACCGCCTCGTGAAGGCGTGGCAGAACGTCAAGGTCATGGAGATCAACGGTTACCGTTCGCTGACCGACGCCCTGAACGGCACGCACAACGCGGCTCTGCTCGGTGCGTGCAACAAGATGTTCTGGTCGGAGACCCACCGCGACACGATGGAGCTTGCCCTTGACATTTTGGGCATGGAAGCGCAGATCCTCACGGGCGAAGTCAGCGAGGAGGGCGTGCGTAGCGGACGTCAGCGCGGCCGCTCGGACTACCCGGTGTCGGAGATTCAGGCGTCGTTCTTCTTCTCCCGCTCCGAGACCATCTGGGGTGGCACGGCCGAAATTCAGCGAAACATCATCGGTGAGCGCGCTCTGGGCCTGCCCAAGGAGCCGAAGCCGGTCTAAGCCGTCACGGGAGCCTGAGCGTGACTGCGAAGTCGCGCGCTCAGAACAAGCCCCACTGCCAACGTCAAAAGTGAACCGACCAGCATCCCCACGCGCGGCGAGGTGTCGCGGATAATCCAACCCACGATGGGCGCACCAATCGGCGTGGTGCCGAGGAAGGCCGTGCCGTGCAGGGACATCACGCGACCGCGCATCTGATCGCTGGAATTGAGTTGCAGCGTGGCGTTCGCGGTCGAGACGAAGGCAATGGAGAAGGCACCGGTCGGCACAAGAAGAAGCTCGGCCACCAACAGACTCGGTGACAGCGCCGCCAACGTCATCGTGACGCCAAATGCGACGCCCAGGGTCGCTAGAAGTCGCGGTGTCGGATTCGAGCGATGGGCAATGAAGAGCCCGCCCAAGATGGCACCGAGACCCATCGCTCCCATCAGGTAGCCGTAGTGAGTGGCTGTCGTCTGATGGAATGTCGTGCGCGCCAGAGTCGGCAGCGTCGTCGTGAAGTTGAAGGCGAAGGTGCCGACAACTGCGACCGACAGAACCGTCGAACGAAGAAGGGGGTTGGTGAAGACGTAGCGGAGTCCGTCGCGCATTTGGCCCCGAGTCTTTTCCACGGTACGTAGCGGCTGAAACTCGCTGGACCGCATTAACCCGAGAGCGAGTAACACGGCGAGGTAGGAAGCGGCGTTGATGAGGAAGCACGAGGCCGTTCCAAAGACGGCAATCGTTCCCGCCGCCACCGCCGGCCCGACGAGGCGCCCACCATTCACGAGGACCGAATTCAGACTCACCGCGTTGGCGATGAGATCGCGGCCCACCATCTCCTGCACGAAGGCTTGGCGCGCGGGCACGTCGAAGAGGTTGACAATCCCCAGGCCCGAAGCGACGAGGTACACGACCGGCACACTTACGTGATGGGTCACCGTGAGCAGGCCAAGGAGCAGGGCGAACAGGCCGGCGGCCGACTGAGTGACATACAAGATGGGACGCTTGGCGAACCGGTCGACGATGAGTCCGCCGTAGAAGCCGAACAGCAGCATCGGCACGTACTGCAGCGCGATGGCGTAGCCGAGGTCGAGGGCCGAGCCACTGAGTTGCAGCACCAGCCAACCCTGGGCAACGGACTGCATCCAGGTGCCCGAGTTGGAGATTCCTTGACCGATGAAGTACAGCCGGAAGTTTCTGACACGCAACGCGGCGAAGGTCCGGCCCGAAAACGAGCCGACCGTATTCACCGCTTCGTTGCCTACTGAGCCCGGTAGCGGGGCACGTAGCCGCCGGTACCCAGAGCGAAGGAGTCGTCGGGGTCGACCGATTCGTCCACGCCACCGATGACCTCGGTCACCCACGCGAGGCGGTCCTTCAGAATGCGCTCGACGCCACCCGACAAGGTGTCCGACGAGATGGCGCAACTCGAACACGCCCCCGACAACTGAACCTCGACCACGCCCAGTTCCACGTCGGCGCGCACCAAGATGAGGTCTCCCCCGTCGGCCTGGACGGCCGGACGCATCAGGTCGAGCAATGCCGTCAATTGAGACAGCCGCGTGGCCCGTTCCTGCTCGCTCAAAGGGGATGTCACTTATCCATTTTGCCGTACTCGCGCGCCAACGTGACCGCGCCTCTACGCTGAGCGCATGCAGCCACGTCAGAGCCTCCCACTCGAGGCCATCAACCTTTCCGACATGGAGTTCTGGACCCTTCCCTACGAGGAGCGCGAAGGAGCCTTTATGACGCTTCGCGCCGAGGCGCCCATCGCGCACTTCCCCGATCCGGTTATGGAAGACAGCGCCATGGAGTTCCCTGACGCCGGTGGTTACTACGCACTGACGCGCTACCGCGACGTCGCCGAGGCCTCGCGTCGACCCGACATCTTCTTGTCGGGACCCGGAGCCGTGTCCACCATGGACCTACCCCCGGAAATGGTCGAGTACTTCTCGGGCATGATCTCGACCGACGACCCCAAGCACGCCCGTCTGCGCCGCATCGTGTCGAATGCCTTTAACCCTCGCAACGTGCGGGCCGTAGAGGACTCCATCGAGAGCGTGGCCACGTCGGTGATTGACCGCGCCGTGACTTCGGGCACCGGGGACTTCGTGGCCGACATCGCCGCCCCGTTCCCGCTCCAGATCATCTGCGACATGATGGGTGTGCCACCGAGTGAGTACGAAACCGCGCTGAACTGCTCCAACGTCATCTTGTCCATGGGTGACCCCGACATCGTCCCCGAAGGTACGAGCCCGGTGTTGGCTTTTCTGGAGGCCGGTGCGACCCTGACGGGCATTATGGAGGAGCTCGGTGAGTACCGGCGCGCCAACCCCATTGATGACATCACCAGCGCCCTCGTTAACGCCGAGATCGAGGACGAGCGCCTCAGCCAGCAGGAACTCGCCTCCTTCTTTGTCCTCCTCGTGACCGCGGGCAACGAAACGACGCGCACGGCCATCGCCCACGGATTGAACGCCTTCACCAAGTACCCCGACCAGAAGGCCCGACTGGCGGCTGACTACGAGGGACTGGCCTCCACCGCAGTCAACGAAATCGTTCGCTGGGCCTCGCCGGTGACCTGGATGCGCCGCACCCTGGCCGTTGACCACACCTTGTCGGGTGTCGATCTCAAGGCCGGCGACAAGGTTCTGTTGTTCTACAACTCGGCCAACCGGGACGAAGAGGCCTTTGTTGACCCCTACACCTTCGACGTGGGGCGCAACCCCAACGACCACTACGGATTTGGCGCACCCGGCCCGCACTTCTGCCTCGGCGCGCACCTTGCCCGGCGAGAGATCAACGTGATGTTCCGTCAGCTCTTCGAGCGCTTCCCCGGCATTCACGCCACGAGTGCACCGGCCCAGTTGCGCTCGAGCTTCGTCAACGGCATCAAGCGCCTGTCCTACGAGTTCTAGGCTTCACCGGCTTCGTCAAAGGCCCGCAGAGCCCGTGGACCCCACACGGTGCCCGGGCCGCCGTTCATCATGATGACCACACCCATGGCTTCGGCCACCTGTTCGCGCGTGGCCCCGGCGCGACGCGCTCCCCGGGCGTGAGCTGCCACGCACCCGTCGCATTCCCGAGTGGCCGCAATGGCGAGTGCGATGAGTTCTTTCGCGGCGGTGGCCAACGCACCCTCGGCCATGGCCACCTTGGACAACTCAGCAAATCCCCTCATCACGTCGGGCACGAGACTTCGTAGTTCCAGCGCTGGCTGACGAAGTTCGTCACGAATGTGGTCGATGTGCTCCATGGGGAACTCCCTTCTGTCGCGAGCGTAGCCAGCCATTCATAGGATTAATCCGTGAGCGTGATCGACTCCCTCGTAGTCCACAACCAGAATTACGTTGCTCGCCATGGCCACGTCGAAATGCCGACTGCACCTCAACTGCACCTGGCGGTGTTGACCTGTATGGACTCCCGACTCGACCTGTTCGGCGCCCTCGGCCTGAACCTCGGCGAAGCCCACCTCATCCGCAACGCCGGGGGCCTGGCAACCGATGACGCCGTACGCTCATTACTACTCAGTCAGCGCCTTCTAGGCACCGAATCCATCATGGTCATTCATCACACCCGCTGCGGTCTCGAGACTTTTGACGAAGAGCAACTTCAGACGGAGCTGGAATCCGAGTTTGGTGAACGTCCGCCCTTCCGACTCGGCGCCTATCGCGATGTCGACGCCGACGTGCGGGCCACCGTGGCGACACTTCGAGCGAGCCGATTCGTTAAGAAGATTGAGATCAGGGGATTCGTCTTCGACGTCGACGATGGTGACCTTCGGGAAGTGTCAGTCCCCGAATAACTTTTTGAAGCCCACGCTCGTGGGCACGTAGCCCTCGCGCACGTAGAACCGGTGGGCATCTGCCCGTTCATTGCGACTAGTCAACTGGATGCGGTAACACCCGGCCTCACGGGCTCGGCGCTCAGCCTCGGCAAGTAATGCCGCACCAATTCCCTGACTGCGCCGGTCGGCGCGCACGTGGACGGTTTCGAGTTCCGCACAGCGCGCACCCTGGTACTGAATGTGCCGAAACATGATGAGCTGACACACGCCCACCACCTCGCCGTCGTCGGCCACCAGGACTTCATTCCCCTGACGGCGCATCTCCTCCACGGCGCCCCAATAGGCGTCGGGGTTAGAAGCGTCTTCCACCCACGGGTTCATCGACCCGGCGGTCATGATGTCGACCATTGCTGGAACATCGACCCGATCCACGGGTCGAATGACGAGACTCACGGGCGCGGGTCGATGGGGGTCAGAATCCCACAGGCCGCCTCCACAGATCGGAAGAGCACACGTCTGAACTCCAGTCACGTGGCCTTATCTCGTATGCC
>CAXBRI010000018.1:0-11537 GCA_963978125.1 uncultured bacterium
AGCGCAGGCGTTGATTCTGCGCTACCACGTCGGAATAGTTAATGACCCCAGCGAACAGGTGACCGATGGGCTTGGCCACCGTGTCGATGACGGCGGCAAATGGTGACACCACCGTGTTCGCGATGGCGCGCAGCCCCGATGAAACCCCGCCCGTGAGTTGGAGAACGGCCAAAAGAAGCGTGACCGCAACGAGGGCCGCGGTGAGGCGTTGTCGCGCTCGCGGGGGTGCCACGGACTACCGAGAAGGAGACGTCTTCAACATGCGGGCGAAGGCGTCCAGTTCCTCGAGGCAAAAGCCGCTGCCGAGCGCAACGCAGTTCAACGGGTCGTCGGCAACGATGATGGGCATATTCGTCTCAACTTCGAGACGCGCCGCAAGTCCGGTCAGGAGCGCCCCACCGCCGGTCAATACAATGCCCTGCTCCATCAAGTCGGATGACAACTCCGGCGGCGTGCGGTCCAAAGTGACCTTGACGGCATCCACAATGGCCTGGACGGGTTCGGCGATTGCCTCGCGAATCTGCTCCGTCGAAATCACCACCGTCTTGGGAAGACCAGTCACAAGGTCGCGGCCCTTAATCTCGGCGCGCATCTCCTCTTCGAGCGGAAAGGCCGAGCCGAGCGCAATCTTGATTTCTTCGGCGGTGCGCTCACCGAGGGCGAGCTGGAACTCTTTCTTGGCAAACGACACGATTGCTTCGTCCAACTCGTCGCCACCGACGCGAATCGATTGGCTGGTCACGATGCCACCCAGGGAGATGACGGCAACCTCCGTGGTTCCACCACCGATGTCGACCACCATGTTGCCGGTTGGCTCGTGGATGGGAAGACCCGCCCCAATCGCCGCCGCCATCGGCTCTTCGATGATGTACGCCTTGCGCGCGCCCGCGAACTCGGCCGCTTCCATCACGGCGCGCTGCTCCACGCCGGTGATTCCCGACGGTACACAGATGACCATGCGCGGTTTCGCGAACCGGCGCTGGTGCACTCGGTGAATGAAGTAGCGCAACATCTTTTCGCAGATCTCAAAGTCGGCAATGACGCCGTCCTTGAGCGGTCGAATGGCCTGAATGTTGCTGGGAGTACGACCGATCATTCGCTTGGCCTCGGCACCCACTGCGAGGGGCTTGCCATCCGTGACGTCAATGGCGACCACGGAGGGCTCGTTCAGGATGATGCCGCGGCCACGTACGTAGACCAGCGTGTTGGCGGTGCCGAGGTCCACGGCCATGTCTCGACCCAGGAGCGAAAAGCGATTGTCAACCATGAGCGTCCTTTACGGGAGGCGCCGACACGCCCCGAGCACCTCAAGGCTAGGCGAGCCCTGCAACGCTGTGCGACAAAATTCCCGTTAGGCCAGGTGGGGGAAGAAAAGGGCGATTTCGCGAGCCGCCGACTCGGCGGAATCCGAACCGTGAATCAGATTACGCATGCCCTCCGTGGCGAGATCGCCCCGAATGGTGCCCGGAGCGGCTTGGGCCGGGTTGGTCGCCCCCATCATCGTCCGCACCATTTGCCACACATCCTCGGGCCCTTCGATGACGGCGACGAAGCAGGGGCCACCCGTGATGAAGGTGACAAGGCCGTCGTAGAACGGCTTGCCCTGGTGCTCGGCGTAGTGGGTCGCCGCGGTCCCGGCATCGAGCGTTCGCAGCTCGCCCGCCACGAGTCGTAACCCCCGGCGCTCCAAACGTCCGATGATTTCACCGGTGAGGCCACGGGCGACTCCGTCGGGCTTGACGATAACGAGGGTGCGATTCATCTCCGGGAGCGTACCAGCGTCACGATAAGTGTCGAGATGCGATGCCCAGTATCGAACCGCGAACTTCGGCAACGAGATACAGGGAACCCGCAGCGACAATTAAGTCGTCAGGGGCCGACTCCTCCCGTGCGCGTTGCAACGCTTCCACGCACGTGTCCGACAGGTGGGCGACTCCCCCGGCTCGACGGATGGCATCAGCAACAACGTGCCGGTCCATGGCACGGGGCGATTGTGGCTGGGAAACGTAGAACACCGCAATGCCCGACTCCACGAGTGGTGCCACCATGTCATCAACGTCACGCCCGGTGAGCATTCCCACGACGCACCGGCGCACACCATCGACGTGGAAGGCCCCATCCAACGACGCCGCCAGGGCGCGCATTCCGGCCGGATTGTGTCCGCCGTCAACCACCACCATCGGGCTACGAGACAACAACTCGAGGCGCCCCGGCATGGACGCCGAACCATAGACCCGGCGGACCACGTCCTCGCCGATCGCCCGATCGAGGAAGAACTCGACTGCCGCCAGCGCGACGGCGGCATTCACGCCCTGGTGAATACCGTGCAGTGACAACAAAACGTCTTCGTAGAGCGAAAACGGCGTGCGGACGCTTAGTAGACGGCCGCCGACAGCCAGATCGTTGTGCTCGAGTTGGAAGTCACGGCCAATCAGCGCCAGCTCCGAGCCGATGTCGCGAGCCCGGGCGTCGGCAATGGAGACCACTTCTTCATTCCTGGTCCCTACAACGGCGATTCCACCAGTGCGAAAGATGCCGACTTTGTCGTGGGCGATGGCGTCGACCGTGTCCCCCAAAACGGCCGTGTGGTCCAAGTCGACGTTCGTGAGCACCGATACCGAACCGTCAATCACGTTCGTCGAGTCCCAGGTACCGCCCATCCCCACCTCAACGACGGCAACGTCGACTCCTTCATCGGAGAAATGGAGAAGGGCCGCCGTCGTCAGAAGTTCGAAGCGCGTCAAGCGAATTCCCGTCACCGACTCCACGTCGGCCAGACGTCCCAACACCGAGGTGAAATCCTCGTCGGCAATGGGATCACCATTGACCGCAATCCGCTCATTCACGGCGTGGAGGTCCGGGCTCGTGAATGTACCGACGCGAAGCCCCGTTCCTCCTAGCAGGGCACTCACCAGCGTCGTCGTCGTGCCTTTGCCGTTTGTTCCAGTCAGATGAATCGCCGGATAGTCACGATGGGGATCGGCCAGCGCCAACAGGGTCTGACGCACCGGCTCGAGAGTCGGGACTTCGGCCCGGTTTGGCGCAACCCTCTCAAAGTCGACGTGTGATTCGAGCCATTCGAGGGCCTCGCGATACGTAGAAAACGACACGTATTAACTGGCGCGGCGCGACCGAGGCTTACGCGTCTCGTATCGCGGCGCTTCAAGACCCCGCACCGCGTCGGCGGTCACAACGACCCGAAGGACGTCGGTACGGCCCGGCACGTCGTACATCGGCTCGAGAAGAACATTTTCGAGAATGGAACGGAGCCCGCGCGCACCGGTCCCCCGCTCTAGGGCGAGGTCGGCAATGGCGATGAGGGCATCGGGCTCGACTTCCAACTTCACACCGTCGATGGACAGCACTTGCTCGAACTGCTTGACCAGCGAGTTCTTCGGCTCTGTTAGCACGCTGATCAACATGTCACGGTCCAGTTGGCGAACGGCTCCCACGACCGGTAGGCGACCAATGAACTCGGGGATGAGCCCAAACTTCACGAGATCCTCGGGCAGCACGTGACGGAAGAGCTCGGCGTCGCCCCGGCGACGAGCCTGAACCGGTTGGTTGAAGCCGATCGACTTCTTGCCCATACGACGTTCGATGATGTCCTCGAGCCCAGCGAATGCTCCACCACAGATGAAAAGGATGTTGGCGGTGTTGATGGTGATGAATTCCTGATGCGGGTGCTTACGACCACCCTGTGGCGGAACACTCGCGACAGTACCTTCAATAATCTTCAGGAGGGCCTGCTGCACCCCCTCACCCGACACGTCACGGGTGATGGAGGGGTTCTCGGCCTTTCGAGCAATCTTGTCGATCTCGTCGATATAGATGATGCCGCGCTCGGCCTTCTTGACGTCGAAATCCGCCGCGCTCAACAGCTTCAGAAGAATGTTCTCTACGTCCTCGCCGACGTAACCGGCTTCCGTGAGAGCCGTCGCATCGGCGATGGCGAACGGCACGTTGAGCATGCGCGCCAAGGTCTGAGCGAGAAAAGTCTTTCCACAGCCCGTCGGGCCCAGTAGGAGAACGTTCGACTTCGCGACTTCCACGTCACCATCACGCAAGGGGCCGGCCTTGATTCGCTTGTAGTGGTTGTACACCGCGACAGCAAGAATCTTCTTGGCGTCGTCTTGCCCGATGACGTAGTCGTCCATGAAGGCCGTGATTTCTCGGGGGGTGGGAAGCTGGTCGAGAACAAACTCGGGGTGATCCCCGAATTCGTCAGCCATGATGTCGTTACACAGCTCGATGCACTCATCGCAGATGTAGACACTCGGTCCGGCAATCAGCTTTTTGACCTGGCGCTGCCCCTTCGAGCAAAAACTGCACTTCGGATTTTCAGTGCTTTCGCCAAATTTCGCCACTTGGGTCCTCCGACACGACCTCCGCCGGACACCATCCTACGAGCCGGGGGCCCGGATTTACGGCATTACGCCCGTGACGTAATGACTTCGTCAATCAGGCCGTATTCCACGGCTTCAGGGGCTCCGATAATGAAGTCGCGGTCGGTGTCCTTCGTGATTCGCTCCACGCTCTGACCAGTGTCGGAGGCGAGCATTTCGTTGAGGGTGTCCTTCATTCGGAGGATTTCCTTGGCCTGAATCTCGATGTCCGAGGCCTGACCGCCCACGCCGCCCCATGGCTGGTGCAGCAAGACTCGTGCGTGCGGGAGGGCGTAGCGCTTGCCACGCTGACCGGCCGCCAGGAGCACGGCCGCCGCCGACGCGGCCTGGCCGAAGCAGAAAGTCGACACATCTGGCTTGATGTACTTCATCGTGTCGTAAATCGCCATCAAACCCGTGATGTCGCCACCGGGCGAGTTGATGTACAGGTTGATGTCCTTGTCGGGGTCCTCCGACTCGAGAAAGAGCATCTGGGCGCAAATCAAGTTGGCCACGGTGTCGTCAATGCCCGTGCCGAGGAAAATGATGCGCTCGCGCAACAGACGGCTGTAAAGGTCGTAGGCCCGCTCGCCCCGGTTCGACGATTCGACGACCGTAGGGACCAAATAGTTGTACGCGCGGTGTTCGTTCACGAGCCCAGCCTAGAGGTCGGTGTCTTCCAGTTCGGGCGACTCTTCGGCCTGATTCTGGGCAAGCACCGAACGGTCGATTTCCACGCCCTGGGGATCGACAAAGGTCACATTGTCAGTCAGCCACTTCGACGCCTTCATCTTGGCAACTTCGCTGACGAAAGCGGGCCAGCGACCACCGAGACGAAGTTGTTCGTGCAACTCATCGGCCGCAACCTCCATCGCGTTCGCCGTCTCAACGAGCTCGTCGGTAATTTCGTCCTCGCCTGGCTCAAGTCCTTCGGCGCGCACGATTCCCCGAAGAGCAAGGTCGACTCGGACACCGCGAACCGCGTCGGCACGAAGTTTCTCGAGCAGTTCCTGATCGCTCTGGTTGGTGACCTTGAGGAAGGTAGCGAGATCGAGCTTCTGTTGCGCGAGGCGGTGGCCGAGGTCGTGAAGTCGCTCGTCCGTTTCGGCCACCACGAGGGATTCAGGGACGTCGTCCTCAGGAATCAGATTGCTCGCGGCCAACAAGATGGCGTCGCGTTGGCTCATCTGGGCCTCCACGATCTTTCGCTCACGCAACTGCTTGGCGATGCTCTCGGTGAAGAACGCCACCGAGGGGTAATCCGTATTAGCCGCCGTCCACTCGTCAGTGAGTTCAGGGAGAACCTTCTCCTTCACCTGCTTGATGGTGAGAACGTAGTGAGCGATGGCGTCGCCACCAAGGTGCGAGTTCAGCGCCAACTCTTCGCCGGCCTTGAGGCCGATGAGGAGTTCATCGGCGCCTTCAACGAGGGAGTTGGTGCCCACCGTGTACATGTAATCGTCCATTGTGAACGGCTCGGACTCGTTGTCACCGACCCGACTCACCGAGATGTCGAGTTGCACGACGTCCTTCGTGGCGATGGGTCGGTCCACGTCGTTCAGCACGGCGTCGGCTTCGCGATAGCGGTCAATCATCTCCGACAGCTCGTCATCAGTGACATCGACCGAAGGGATCGGCACGCGAAGTCCGCGGTGGCCCGTGATCTGAACCTGGGGGCGAACCTCCACTTCGGCCTCGAAGGTGACCGGCCCGGACTCCTCACCCTGGGTGATTTCCATCGTCGGACGATCGATTGGGTCGATCATCGTGTCCGAGACCGCCACGGCGTAGTAGTCCGGAAGAGCGTCGCGGAGCGCCTCGGCCCTCAGGGCCTCCTTACCGCCGAGGTGCGCCTCGAGAACTCGCTTTGGAACCTTGCCCTTGCGGAAGCCCTTAATAGTGGCCTGCTTGGCCAACTTGGCGGCGGTTTCGTCAATGGCCATGGCCATCTCGTCTTCGGTGATGTTGACGACGAGCTTGACTTTGTTGTTTTCGAGAGTGGCGACAGTTGCGTCCATAAGGAGTAGAAGCCTATCCCTAGGCGAAAGGCCCTAAATCATGATGGCGAGGGCTTCGGCAAAGGCTTCGGCGAGGGGTTGCGCTCCGCGAATGTCGGTGGCCGAAGCGGAGAGAAATGCCTGGTCGGAAATCCGACCCGCACACCGCCTCCAGAACAAGGCCACCGGAGTGGTCACCTCGAGGTCAGGTTCTCCTTCGAGTGCTGCCACCACCTCAATACGGCCCCCCGAGGATTGCAGGGTTACTGAACGCGCGAGCCGCCCGGTGAGATTCAGCCGAATGACACACCCCTCCGACACCCTCATCTTTTTCGCCATGATGAACGGGAGGGCAGATTCAAAGCGATTCACAACTATTTCTTCGCCAGGACCGTGATCGTCCTCAGGTTGGAGAAGGGCGTCGCGAATGTCCTGAAGGTGAATCCACGAATCGAGCACCCTTGTTTCTTGGAATCGGTGGAAGGGCTTTTCGCCTTCCGGGCTCCAACCCACCCGTTCCCAGTCCTCATCGGAGAGTTGGCGTAGGGCCACGACCGAGTCTTCCGTCACGGTAACGAACTCGTCGAGCACTTCGCTTCCTAGCTTGGAACGATTGGCTGCGACAAACGCTTCATTGATTTCGCCAATGGGATTACGCACGTAATCGGGGTACTCCCCCTCGAACCGCGGGATGCCACCGTCGTGGATCATCTTTTCGAATCCGGACAGGTGGCTGATGACGTCGCGCACGGTCCATCCGGGGCACGGGGTCGCCCGACCGTACTCGGACTCCGGGAGGGGGCGGACGAGACGTTCAATCGAACCCCATGTTGACGCCAATGCCTCAACTATCCACTCGTAAGCCACCCGGAACCTCCTCAGCGAAGACTAGGCAATGACCACGTTGTCGTCGTCTTGTAGCGTAGGTAGTCCTCGGGAAGTAGCGCAGCTTGGTTAGCGCGCCTGCTTTGGGAGCAGGAGGCCGCGGGTTCGAATCCCGCCTTCCCGACCACGTCGGTCACGCGCCGGTCATCCGGCCCCAAAGCCGGACGTCATGTTTGTGTTAGTTCTCCCACGAACGTGAGTAATCATCGTCGCCCGACAAGCGCCCCCGGCAGGAGTCGAACCCGCAACCTGACGGGTAGAAACCGTCTGCTCTATCCAATTGAGCTACGGAGGCCCCTCCAGCGTACCCACCGGATGTCAGCACCGGCAGGGACTTTTCGGACGTGTGGCATACTGGTATGCCCATGGTGGGTGTAGCTCAGCTGGTTAGAGCGCCAGGTTGTGGTCCTGGAGGTCGCGGGTTCGAAACCCGTCACTCACCCCAAATTTGCGCCACTGTGCGCCTCGTCGAAAGGTTACGTCGTGCGTTACTTCCTCTCCGTCTTGAACTCCACCGCGAACCCAGCTACCGATGACGTAACGCCGGACATCACGGCCTTTAACACGATGCTGCGGGACAAGGGCTATTTGGTGATGGCAACTGGGATGTACGGCGTGGAGGACGCGGAAGTCTTCGACAATCGAGGTGGAAGTGGTCAGTCCGCCGCGGGTTCCTACCTTGTTCAGGACGAAGCCGTGGTTGGCTTTTGGATTCTGGACCTGCCCGACGCCGGCACCGCCCGCGACATCGCCGCTGGCGCTTCCAGGGCTTGTAACCGTCGGATTGAGCTCCGGCCTCTTCACGGCTGATCTTTCCAGCAACGTTTCTCTCTGCGCCGTGTAGATTTCAGCGCAGGACCACCGGTCCGCGACCTAGGGGAGCACCATGACGATTGTCCGCGATTCGCACTACATCAACGGCGAGTGGGTGAAGGCCAGCTCGAGCGATGTCTTCGAAGTGATGTCATCGGGAACCGGCGAACTGTACGCCACGGTTCCCCAGGGAACCGCAGACGAAGCCAACCGTGCCGTCGAGGCCGCCGCTGCCGCATTCACGGCGTGGGCCAACACCAGCCCCAAGGAGCGCGGCGAGTTCCTGCAGAAGATCGCGACCAAGCTGGGCGAGCGTTCCGATGAGATTGCCCTCGCGATCGCCAACGAGGTGGGTATGCCCCTGGCCTTGGCCAAGGGAATCCAGGCCGGACTCCCCCAGATCACGTTTGCCGATAACGCGAACCGAGCCGCGGAATTCGAGTGGGAGACCGAA
Organism: uncultured bacterium; assembly: GCA_963978125.1. Taxonomy (GTDB): domain Bacteria; phylum Actinomycetota; class Acidimicrobiia; order Acidimicrobiales; family RAAP-2; genus RAAP-2. The sequence goes on from CAXBRI010000018.1 coordinate 8,535, forward strand.
GTTGGTAACTCCCTCCTCGTGCGCGAGCCTGCCGGCGTGGTCGCGGCGATTACCCCGTGGAACTACCCGCTGCACCAAATCGCCAACAAGGTGGCCGCCGCGCTCGCCGCGGGTTGCACGGTTGTGCTCAAACCCAGCGAAATCGCACCTATCAACGCCTTCATACTGGCCGAGATCGTGCACGAGGTCGGCCTGCCCAAGGGTGTGTTCAACCTCGTGACGGGGTCGGGCCCGGTCGTCGGTGAGGCCATGGTCGCCCACCCGAAGACGGACATGGTGTCCTTCACCGGATCCACGCGGGCCGGAAAGCGCGTCATGGAAATCGCCAGCCAGATGGTGAAGCGCGTCAGCCTGGAACTGGGTGGAAAGTCCGCCAACATCATCCTGGACGGCGCCGACTTCACGAAGGCCATTCCCGACGGTGTCTTCCAGTGCTATTTGAACTCGGGACAGACCTGTTCGGCCCTCACTCGCATGCTCGTGCCGCGCTCGCGCCTCAGCGAAGTCGAGGACCTCGCCGTCGCCAGCGCCGCGGGCTTCATGCCTGACGACCCGGTGACCGGAACGTCGCTCCTCGGGCCGCTGGTTTCGGCCGCCCAACAAGAGCGCGTGCGCAACTACATCCGCAAGGGTCAGGAAGAAGGCGCTCGCCTCATCTTCGGTGGCGTCGAGATGCCCGAGGGAAAGACCGCGGGCTACTACGTGCAGCCGACGATTTTCTCCGACGTCACGAACTCGATGACCATCGCCCAGGAGGAAATCTTCGGGCCGGTCCTGTCCATCATCCCCTATGACACCGAGGAAGAAGCCATCGCTATCGCCAATGACTCCCTCTACGGTTTGTCGGGTGGCGTGTGGGCGGAGACCGACGAGAAGGCCTTTGAGGTCGCCCGCAAGATTCGCACCGGTCAGGTGGCGATCAACGGCGGATCCTTCAACGTTGTCGCCCCTTTCGGTGGCTACAAGCAGTCAGGGATCGGGCGCGAACTTGGGGAGCACGGCTTCACTGAGTTCCTCGAGGTCAAGGCGGTTCAGCGTCCCTAGTTGCGACCGGGTCGTAGGACCTGTTCAGGCAGAGTGGGCCCCGCTCCCACGAGTTTCGGCTAGAGTCGTGCTGCGCCGGTAGCTCAATTGGCAGAGCATTTGACTCTTAATCAACAGGTTCCGGGTTCAAGTCCCGGCCGGCGCACCAGACGAACGAATCTTTCTTGGAATATGCCAATCGTGACTTGATTTTTGTCCGAGTCGGCAAGAGCCGCTCAGAGGTGAGATCAAGTAGCGCCGGTGGCGCCCGTCACTCCAGTGTTGCCCGTCAAGCCGGTGGCCCCAGTCAAACCTGTAAATCCAGTTCCACCGCCGGCACTACCAGTCGGCCCCTGAGGACCGCGCGGTCCAGCCGGACCACGAAGACCGCGAGGTCCCGTTGGACCACGAAGCCCCGTTGGACCACGAAGCCCGCGGGGACCAGTGGCGCCGGCGTCACCCTTCGGGCCAATCGAATTCCAAGTGACCAACTTGGACTTACCGGCGCAAGTCTCGGTTTGGTCCAGCTGAACTTTGGTCAACGAACCGTTCAACAAACAGGCGTAGAACTTCGTCACTGCGGGAGGCTTGGCGGCAGCGCCCACGGTGAGCCCGGAGACCAATGATCCAATTGCGATTCCAACGGCGAGTGTCGCCACCGATGATTTTGAAATGCGCCCCACATGAGCCTCCTTGCCGGATAACGCGAACTATACGCATCCCAGCGGCTGCGCACAATCACCGATTGACCTACAAACTGTCCGCCAAATTTCCCTGAATTATCTGGAGCCCTTCAATCGTTTCTCGGGCGGGACCAGCGAATTCAGCCCACTGCTGGTCCGTGTGAATTCCGGCTTGAGCCGCGACCGAACGAAGCCCCACCTGGAGCGTGCTGAACCACGCCCACGCTTCGGCGAGCGTGAGCGAATCGGCAGTTACCGACGCCAGTGCCAGCTCGGCGTTGGACATCGTGTCGGTTTGGCGTCGCAGGACGGCAAGTGGGTCGTCGGCGTCGCGCGTCGGATCGATCGGAGCCACTAGGCCGATATGCCACACGTGCTCGGGGTCGCGCTCGGAGGCCACCACCTGCTCGAATACCCCCCGGACAAAGGCACGTCCCTCGTCGTTCATACACACTTCAACCACGGTGCCACGGCGCCGAAAAAGTCGCGGTGCCATCACGCGGCCTGCTCGATGGTGGACAACAGTCCGGCAACTTGAAGTTTGACGCAGTACTCCTGAGCCTTCTCGCGATTTCCGGACCAGACCACCGCCCTCCCCTCGTGGTGCACCGTCAGCATCAGATGAGTGCACTTTTCGGCCGGGTAACCGAAGACCTTCTTGAAGATCGCTTCGACCACCTTCATCAATGTCACGGGGTCATCCCACACCACCACATTCCACGGCAGTTCGACGTGGACTTCTTCGGTGGTCTGGGTCGTCACCTCTGGTTTTTTGAGGGGCATGGCCGGGGTCACCTTCCGATTGTCGCAGGTTGAACACAACGGTGCTCCATCCCCGTACGCTGAACAAGAAATGAGCACCGCGACCACGCCCCGCTCCCCCAAATTCGTGCGTCAGGTCGTGGCGGCCGCCAATCGCTCCATTCGCTCGTCCATCGGCCTGACCCAGGACCCACCCCCGATCTGCGACGACACCGAACTCGCCTACTTTCCGGTCGATGGGATTGCCCGCCTGGTCCATGGGGACCTCGCGGCCATGTTGGCCGGCGGCATCGGTTCGCTCTTTTACCAAATGCTCCACCCGTACGCCATGGCCGGCGTGGCCCAACACTCGCGGTACCAGGACGACCCGCTGGGACGAATGCTCCAGACCGCCAACTTCATCGGCTTCACCACCTACGGAACGAAGGCAACGGCCGCGGCCGCCATTGAGCGGGTCCTCGCAGATCGGAAGAGCACACGTCTGAACTCCAGTCACGTGGCCTTATCTCGTATGCCGTCTTCTGCTTGAAAAAAA
>CAXBRI010000019.1:0-11275 GCA_963978125.1 uncultured bacterium
GGGACCGACATCGGCTTCAGTCAGATTGATGGGCACGAGGCCACCGGACGAACAGTCAATGAGGTCGCAGCCGGCCGTCTTCAGCAGCGAAGCCAGGGCGGTCGTATCGTCGAGGGTCCATCCGCCGTCCGTGTAGTCGGTGGTCGACAGGCGGACGAAGACCGGCACACCGTCACCCACCTCGCGCCGAACCGCTGACATCACTTCGAGGACCAGGCGGGTTCGATTCTCGAATGAGCCACCGTATTCGTCAGTTCGCGCGTTCGACAGGGGCGACAAGAACTGGTGCAGGAGATAGCCGTGCCCGGCGTGGATCTCGACGACCTGGAACCCCGCCGCCATCGACAACCGGGCGGCCCGAGCGAAATCCTCGACTACGCCCGCGATTTCAGAGACGCTGAGAACGTGAGGTGCCGAGTGCCCCTCGTGGGGGATCTCGCTCGGTCCGATTGATTGCCAGCCACCCTCGTCAGCGGTCAGCGGGGATCGCCCCATCCACGGCGGACGGGTGGAGGCTTTGCGACCGGCATGACCGAGTTGAATGCCCATCGTCGCCCCGTACGAACGGCCGAACTCGACAATCGGCGCCCACGCCGCGGCGTGATCGTCCCGCCACATTCCCGCATCACTGAGTGAGTGTCGGCCAATAGGCGACACGGCGGTGTCCTCGGTGAACACGAGACCGTGGCCCCCGGTGGCGAGTGAGCCCAGCCACTGCATGTGCCACGCATTCACCACACCGTCATTCGCCGAGTACTGGCACATGGGCGAGACCCACAGACGGTTCTTGATACGAACATCGCGAATCGTGAGGGGGCTAAAGAGGAGTGACATGACCTTCCCCAAATTACTGATGGCTCTTGCCACGCACCGAGTGGAGCGTCACACGAAAGAAAACTATCGAACTACTTGACGAGGTCGGGAGACGTCTCCATGCCCTGACGCCACACCGAGCGGGCCACGATCTTCGTGGTGTCGGCGCGGTCCTTGTACTTCATGGCGATGTCACGAACCTCGTCGAGCAGGCCCTCCGACAGAGTCGTGGGGTTGAGACCGAGGGCCACGAATTTGTCGCGGCTGACATTGAGGTCGTTCTCGGCCGCTTCCTTGCGGGGGTTGGGCAGCTTCGCGACGGGAACGCCGGTCATGGCCGAAATCATCTCGGCCAGCTCGATAACCCGGTGAGTCTCCGTCACCTGATTGAAGACCTTCACCTGCTCACCCGCGGCGGGCGGGTTCTCCAGGGCGATCTGGATGCAACGCACCGTGTCACGGACGTGAATGAAGGCGCGGGTCTGACCACCGGTGCCGTGCACCGTGAGCGGGTGACCGATGGCGGCCTGCATCAAGAAGCGGTTGAGAACGGTTCCGTAGTCACCGTCGTAGTCGAAGCGGTTGATGAGACGCTCGTCCAGAGCGGTTTGAGGAGTCTGGGTCCCCCACACAATGCCCTGGTGCAGGTCAGTGATGCGCAGTTCGTCGTTCTTGGCGTAGAAGGCGAAGAGCAACTGGTCGAGCGTCTTGGTGAGGTGGTACACCGAACCCGGGTTGGCGGGGTGAAGAATCTCTCGCTCCAGGTCGCCGTCGGGTGTGGGGACCTTGACGGTCAGGTAGCCCTCGGGGATCGGCGCCGAACCGGACCAGCCGTAGCCGTAGACACCCATGGTGCCCAGGTGGACGAGGGCGATGTCCATGCCCGAGGCGACGATGGCCGCGAGCACGTTGTGCGTGCCGCGCACGTTGTTGTCCACGGTGTAGCGCTTGGCAATCGTCGAACGCATGGAATACGGGGCCGCGCGCTGCTCACCGAAGTGCACGATGGCGTCGGGGCGCACGTCGAGAATCAGGCGCTCGAAGCGGTCGTACTCCTCGGCCAGATCGAGGTGGACGAAAGAAATCGTCTTACCGGTGAGTTCCTTCCACACGCGGACTCGCTCGCCAATGGGGCGAATGGGAGTCAGCGAGTCGACTTCGAGTTCAAGGTCGATTTCCCGGCGGCTGAGGTTGTCAACGATGGTCACCTCGTGGCCAATGTCCGACAGGTGCAACGACGTGGGCCAACCGCAGAATCCGTCTCCGCCGAGAACCAGAACCTTCATCGTCAACTCCTAGATAGAGGGGCGAAATGGCCGCCCGGCACCGTTCAACCCTACCAGTGGGCCCACCAAAGACTCAGCCCTTGAGGCATAAGGTGGCCGCGTGAGCGACCTTTCTCAGCACTGGACGGCTCGCTACGTCGACAACAATCACACCACCCTAAGTTGGTGGACTCCCCACCTCCAGACCTCGTTTCGGTTGCTGCTGGCGTACGCACCCAGTCGACACTCGCTACTCGATGTGGGGGCCGGAGCCTCCACTTTGGCGGCCGACGCCGTGGCCGCGGGATGGACCGACGTGACCATTTTGGATATCGCCCGTCCCGCCCTCGAGATTGCCCGTGACGCGGTGGGCGACGCACCCGTCAGGTTGATCGAAGCCGATATCAGAACGTGGGAACCCGAACGCCACTTCGACACGTGGCACGACCGGGCCACCTTCCATTTCTTGACCGATGACCATGACGTTGCTCGCTACGCGTCTCTCGTCCGCCACGCACTCACACCCGGCGGATTATTCATCCTCGGCACGTTTGCTCCAGACGGGCCGCAGACGTGCTCAGGGTTACCGGTGCGTCGTTGGCGCCCCGATGACGTGAATGAAACATTCGCCGACGTGGGGCCACTGGTGCATCACGAAACTGAAGACCACATCACCCCATCGGGAGTGGTTCAATCCTTCAACTGGTTCGTGATTCGCCGAGATCAGGCTTGACCGGCAGAACTCTGCGACAGAGTCGCCATTTGCTGACGAAACGTCGCCTCATCGAGTTCACCCCGGGCGAATCGTTCGCGAAGAATCGTCTGCGCGGAGTCAATTGTCGGCGATGAGTGGGAGCCACGCGTCATTCGGAGCACCGCGAAGGCCAGCAGACCGAGCGCCAGTACGAGCAACACCATGGACAGCGGCCCCCAGATACCGGGACCTCCGTGAAACGGTGGTTGAAATCCATCCCTACCCCAGTGATCCATCATGATGTTCCTTTCGACCGCTTCAACCTACGTTGCGGAGATAAGAAACCGCGGGTCGTGAGATAAGAATTGCCCTCACCGTGGCTTCATCACACGGGCAGGGGGCGGCATGACAATTTCAAACCGAATCACGGACATGCTCGGGGTTCGCTACCCCATCGTGCAGGCACCCATGGGTTGGATTGCGCGCAGCACGCTAGCCAGCGCGGTGTCCAACGCCGGAGGGCTCGGCGTAATCGAGACCTCGTCGGGTGAGCTCGACATCATCCGCGACGAAATTGCACTCATGCGCGAGATGACTGACAAGCCCTTCGCCGTCAACGTGGCCCAGGCTTTCGTCCGCGATCCGGGCATCGTCGACTTCCTCATTGACCAAGGCGTGAAGATTGTCACCACATCAGCGGGCGACCCCACGAAGTACACCGCGACCCTGAAGGCTGCGGGACTGACGGTCTTCCACGTGGTCCCCACCTTGAACGCGGCGCTTAAGGCCGTCGACGCCGGCGTGGACGGCCTCATCGTGGAAGGGGCCGAAGGTGGTGGATTCAAGAATCCCCGCGACGTGTCGACCATGGTGCTCCTGCCCCTCGTCTGCTCCAAAGTGTCCGTTCCCGTGATCGCCGCGGGTGGCATCGTCGACGGCGCCTCCATGGCGGCTGCGTTCGCTCTCGGCGCCGAAGGCGTCCTGATGGGCACTCGAATGGTGGCCGCCGCCGAGTCCCCGGTTCACGAAAACTGGAAGAACGCACTCGTCAACGCCGCGGAAACAGACACGGTCTTTCTGAACCGATTCTCCCGGCCCGCCTTGCGTGCCCTGCGTACCGAACGAACGACGCGACTGGAACGAGAAGAGAACGTGTCCATGACCGAGTTTCTGTCAGTGCGTGACCTCTACTTCGGCGGAGACATGGAAGCATCCATCGCTCTCGGCGGGCAGGTCATGGGCCGGATTGAGTCCGTCGAACCGGTGGCCGGCATTTTGGAAAGCACCATGGCCGAATTCAAGGCCGTGATCGACTCACTGGCTCATCGATACGGCCCGAGCGCGCGCTAGTTAGTCTGAGTCCCGCACGCGCGCGAACCACGAAAGGTACTCATGGCCGAACTGACCTTCACCTACGGCACAATGGCCGCGGGGAAGTCGACCTTGGCCCTGCAACTGTGCTGGCAGTTGCGTGAGAACCGCTCCGACGTCGTGTTGTGGACTTTCGGTGACCGCAGCGCGTCGGGAACGGTCACGAGTCGCATTGGCATCGAGGCGGAAGCCGAGGCCATCGACCCTCACGAGCCTCTGCAGCCCCATGTCCAACGACTGCTAGACCGCGGAACCCGCATTCTCGTGATTGACGAGGTGCAGTTCGCCCACGTCGATCAGGTTGACGGACTAGCCCGGCTCGTGGACGACCACGGTGTCGATGTTCACGCTTTCGGGCTTTCCGCCGACTTCATGCTCAATATTTTCCCGGCGTCGGCCCGGCTGTTCGCCATTGCCGACTGGGCGCACGAACTCCCCTTAACCTCCACGTGCTGGTGCGGCCAGAAGGGTCGCTGCAATGCCCGCGTGGTCAGTGGCGAGGTGGCCCGGGTGGGTAGCCAGGTGGTGCTCGGCGACGTCAGTGAGGGCGAAGTGCACTACCAAGTGCTGTGCCGCACCCACTACCGGCTCGGCCAACTGGGCCCCTCGTAGGAAATTCGTGGGCGACAACCCGACACGGCCCTCGCACTGGTAGAAATTTCGTAAGTGGCACAGTTAATTAAACGCCGGATTGCACCCTTGATAGTGGTGTTCACGCTCGCCCTCACGGGCACGGCCGGCGCCGCCCCCGGGTCGGGGGCGTACTTCACGTGGCTGCAGGGGATGACGGGATTCAACCAGCGGCTCGGAACCTCGTTCCACCAGCTGTCCTCGGCCATGCAGGCTCAGGACGACCTCGCCACATTCAACGCCCTCACGAGCGTCGGGTCTGACGGACGTTGGTTGAAGAAACGAGCCAACTCGCCCGACCCCGCCATCAATCGCGACATCATCATTTGGGCCAATGACTTGATCCTCGTAGAAAGCGCCGGCAAAGCCGCACTCGCGGGCAAGGGGCCACTGAAGAAATTCCTGAAAGCTGAAAGCTTGGTGAGTAAGTACAGCCAACAAGTAGCGCTGGACATTGGCCTCGCGAACGATCGCTACCGCAAAAAATAGTTGATTGACGAGTCCGGCGGTGCTGAGGACGGGTGCATCCAATGACCGTTCTGAAAACCGAAGGCGCGTCACATACACTTGCCAAGACTCGGCAAAAGAAAGTGTTCATCGTGCTCCGTCGACTTGCAGTTGTTGCCACCGCACTCACCCTTCTGGCAGTTCCAGCTTCGGCCGGCGCAGCGAGTACGCGCACGTTTGGTGATGCCAACCGCGCCACCCTGGCTACGGTCGCCACGGGGAGCACCTTTCAAGTAACTCTGAGCACGCCGAACTGGACCTTCACGCCCATCAACTCAAAGTTTGTGAAGCAGGTGGGGACGCAGACAATCCTCACGCCGCAGAGTGGTTGCACCCCGGGTGCTCCGTGCGGCATGACCAACGCCACCTTCCAAGCGGTGAAGCCGGGACAAATGCGCATCATTGCCACCCGAATCACGTGCGGGGAAGCAATGCGCTGTATGGGCGCCGATGCCCTCTGGACAATGGTGATTCGAGTCCGATAGGGACTCATCGCATCTAAGGTTGGGTGAAGTGAACTTCTCTCAGGCCGTCGCTTCGGTATACCGAAACTTCGCCACGTTCAACGGACGAGCTTCAAGAGCCGAATACTGGTACTGGACCCTGTACCAGATCCTTGTCGTCCTGGTACTGAGCGTCATCACCGGGCCATCCCCGGCCGGTAGTGATTTGGCGTACGGGTTCTTGATTATCAATCTCCTGCCCGGGCTGGCAGTGGGTGCACGTCGACTTCGTGACGCCGGATTAAGTCCGTATCTGCTCATCATCGGAATTTTCCCAATTGTGGGCGCGATTATTTTGATCGTGTTGTTCTGCATGAAGCCAATTCCCGCAACAACATCTCCGGCGACTTCGTCAACTGGGCGATATTGCACCACATGTGGCAGTCCCCGATTTGGCGGAACGTTTTGCCCGAACTGCGGCACGAACTGAGGAATCAAAAGACCCCGAACGAAGCCCCAAGTTTTGTTGATTTTCTAGTGGGCGGCGACGGGCGCGTCGTGCTGACCGAGGTGGTGACGGTCAATGTTTGCCAGCAGGAAGAAGCTAACCGCACCAAGCAGGATCATCAATGAGCCAAATCGGAAAGCCATGTCGTAACCGTGCACTGCGGCCGCGGCTTTGACGGCCTGCACCGAACCCATGGTCGGTTGTGAGGTCGAAAGGGCGTTCGTAAGGAAAGCCGCCGAGGCCGAGACAAAAATGGTGTTTTGAATTGCGGTGCCAAATGATCCACCAAGCTGCTGGGCGGACTGCAATACCGCCGACGCGGCCCCGGTGTCTTGAGGCTCCACATTGAACAACGCTGTGGACGCAACGGCCACAAACGTGCTACCTAGGCCGAGGCTCGCCAACAACTGAGCGGGCATGACGTGCGTCAGATACGAACTCGTCGGCGTGATGAACGAGAGGTAAAACAGGCCACCCGCACCCATCACCCCACCGACGGTCACCAGCGGGCGTGGCCCAAACTTGGGAAGGAGTCGCGAACTATTGGCGGCAGCGAAGATCACGCCTAGGGAGAACGGTAGGAAGAGGAGGCCGGATTTAATAGCGGAGTAGCCGTGGATGATCTGGAAATAAAACGTCAAGAACAGGAACATGCCGTAGAGCCCAAGAGCCACAAATATCTGGGCCAAAAACGCTGCCCCCCGGATCCGGTTCGTCACGAGACGCAAGGGGAGGAGCGGCTGATCTTTTCGCGACTCCACGAAGATGAAAATGCCTAACAACAATGCTCCAGCGGCCATGAAAGTGACCGCCGTCTTCGAGCCCCAACCATTGGTTGACGCCTGCGAAACGCCGTACACCACCGACACCATGCCCAACGTGGCGAGCAGGGCGCCGGGTACGTCGTAGTGAGGGTGCCCGTCGACCTTCGACTCCCGGATTTCTGCCACACCCAGACCAAAGGCGAGAAGCGCCATGGGTGTGTTGACGAAGAGGCACCAACGCCATGAGGCGTACTGGGTGAGCAGTCCACCCAAGATGAGGCCGATGGCGGCCCCGACGCCAGAGAGAGCACCAAAGACGGCAAAAGCCTTGGCGCGCTCTTTGGAGTCGGTGAAGGTCACGGAGATGAGAGCCAGTGCGGCCGGGGCGAGAAGGGCACCGAACACACCTTGCAGGGCGCGAGCACCGTAGAGCATGCCCTGGTTTACGGCAAAGCCGCCGAGCAAGGAGGCGCCCGCAAATCCAAGCAGTCCAACTAGGAATGCTTTCTTGCGGCCCAAGTAGTCACCGACGCGACCACCGAGCAGTAGGAATCCACCAAAGGTGATGAGGTACGCCGTGACTGCCCACTGGTAATTCTTGGGCGCAATGTTGAGTCCACCCTGGGAAGCGGGTAGGGCAGCGTGCGGCAAAGCCAAGTTCACAATTGAAGCGTCAAGCACCACCATGAGTTGGGCAATCGCGATTACAAACAGTGCGAACCACCGTCTGGGATCAGGCTGGCTGGCGTCAAAGACACGTGCGGACATATTTCTCTCCCAAGTGGTTTGATTCGACCCTACGGGTCGCGAGAAGGAACATCGACGATGCGGGATGAACGCCGTTCAAAATGGCGATTTTCGATGGTGCGTCTGGAGGGATTCGAACCCCCGACCCTCGGTTCCGTAGACCGATGCTCTAATCCGCTGAGCTACAGACGCGTAAACGACGAATCACCATATTAGTCGGCTCTCCCCACGCCCGAAAAGGCCGGCCCGTTCAGGGGAATAGACGTACGGCGCCGAGCGCGGCAACCTCGTTCCCATGCACTTCAACTCGTGCGTCCAGCGGGGCCCAGGTGTGACGCGAGAGTCGGCGCGAATTCCCTCCGGCAACATGGACTGACGTCGGGCCGAATTCCGTAATCAAAGTTTGAAGCGCAAGAACAACATCGTCGCCCCAGCGGGCGGAACTTGCGATTCGCCCCTGCTCTCCCACCAGTTGGTCGAACGACGCCCCGTCTCGCAACACGGCATCACCGACATCGCGCACGGGGACGGGGTGCCCGTCAACAAAGAACGCCAGCCCACATCCGGTTCCCAGCGTCACGACCAACTCGCGACCAGAGCCCGTGATGGCCCCGAACCCCGCCAAAAGGGCGTCGTTGACGACGCGAACGTCACGACCCGAACGGCGCCGTAGTTGGTCCGTGAGTTCATACCCCCGCCAGGACACATCGAGATCTCGATTCACCTCGGTGTGCACGCCCCCGGGTCGAGCCAGGTTCCCGGGGTGAATGACAACTCCACCTCTGAACTCACCGGGGAAACCAACGGCGACGCGTCCGCAGTCGGTCAGTTCGATGCGTGCGACTAGTGCGTCAACCAACACTCGCGGACTGCACGGATAGGGAGTCGAGCGCCGTCGAGTGGGCGTGACGGCGGCTCCATCGCCGGTGATAACCGTGGATTTAATGGACGTCGCCCCTACATCAATGACAAGTATGTTGCCGTCGTCTCTGGCCACGCCCGAAGCGTACTCAGCGCGATTCGCGCCACGCTCCGTCGGTGTCAATCACATGTCGGTCCAACTCGTCAGGCTCGATGTCCACGATCGACCGCCACGGACCGAAGCGCACGAGAGCGCGGCCACGAGACAGGGACTCGATAGTCGCCCTCTCCCTGGAAGACAAACCGACGGTTCGCGCGAGATGCCCCGCGTCGTCGATGCCGTGACGAAAGAGCCACCACGCCTCACATTCTCGTAAGAGGCTCGCGAGTGCCGCGCGGTGCACGGACGTCGTGCGGGTCGCAGCCTCCACGTCACGCCACTGGTGAACCACCAGCACGTGGCTGGTGGCCGTGGCGCGGGCCAACTTCCATGAACCGCGGAGCCACGCCACGGTGGCCGGGTCGTCAAACATCGCCCACGCCTCGTCGGCGATGATCATTGTTGCGCCACGTTGGCGAGAAATTTCCTGCGAAGCCAAGACGGCCCCGAGGGCCACCACGGGTAGGGACGCATCATTCCATCGCCGTGACAGATCAATGACGAGTCCGGGACCGGTGACGTCCACCGGATCGCCGGGACCGTCAAACACTCCGGCGAGATCGCCGTCAACCAATCGACTGCACGCCGCCCGCAGCAAACCGGAGCTCTTGTTCAACGAATTGAGAAGGGTGGGCCACACGCGTGGTGGCCAAGGGGGACCGAGACCGGCCAGCACCACCGTGACCTCGTGCGACAACTCGGCCCCGAGGGGCCGGCCCAGGGCGGCAGCGAGAAGGGCTCGCGTGGCGCGTGAAGGGTCACCGTCGTAGGGGCGAAGCCAGCCCGAACGGCCGGGGTCGACCACGGGTAGCGAGCACGCCCGGGCCAGTTCGCCGTACTCGCCCTTGGGATCAAGAATGACCACGCGGCTTCCCGAGTCAAGGGAGCGCGCGGCCAACATCTTCACCACCGTGCTCTTGCCCGAGCCCATCGCCCCGGCCACCACCACGTTGGGATTGGTCACCAGTCCCCCGCGGTACAAAGCCGCCGGATCTGCGACGAAGGGCAGACCCGACGAGGTCCGACCCAGGGACCGTCCCTCGAGTCCCGTGCCGACATCGGCACTGGGAGTAACGAGGGTCGACCAGTCATCCGCGGTCATCCAGTGCGTGGCCGACCGGGTCACCACATTCCTTCCACCGTCCGCCACCACGCCCCTTGGCGTTCGCGTCCCCCGTCGAGCACCACGCCGACCTGATCCGCGGCACGCGTCACTGCCGATACCCGGCGTCGCAGCGCCGCACGGTGCGGGGCGCGAACGATGACGAAGACGCTGAGACCCGAGAGTGCGTGGCCGGAAACGACCAGTGATTCCTGTTGGGCCGCTCGTCGCAGTACGTGACTATCACCGCTGCGGGAACGGAACCCCCACGATCGCATCAGGGATAGATCCGACTGCAGGCGATGATGCCGGCGCTCCACCACCCGACGAGCTGTCGTGGCACCGACCGTCTCGATGACGCGTGTCACGGACACCTCGGGGACTCGACGCTGGATATCGCACAAGGGAGTCGCCGACGCCCCAAAGCGGCGCACGCGAAGTATCCGCGCCACCCCACGCGGCGTGCGCAGGTATGAACCCCGCTCCCACGCCACGGCCGGACCCACCGTCGTCGGTGACCACCACGACGACGGGGCCGTTTTCACGCCGCGCACCGACACGGCGACGGGGGCTGGCGATGACACAACCACCAGAGCATCGGACGCCACCCGGGCGTCGATCAGCGACGTGATGTCACGGTTCATCACGTCCGAAGACCCCGACAAGGTGCGATCCCCTTGATGGGAGAAAGCCCAATCCACCCGGGGTCCTCGCACCAGAACACCGGGCGACAACACGTGGCGTCGCACCCAACCGACTATCCACATCGCCACGCTGGCGCCATCGAGGGGAAGGGCGGAAACAGCCCCGACACTCAGGATCGCTGCGACGAGTGGCCGAAGTAATGCCAACCGCACCGCGAGGACCACGAGAGTCATCGCTGCGACAGCGCCCACGACAAGTCCACGGGGTAGCCCGCACCAGCGAACCCGCACGTCCGGCGCACCGAGGGGCGCTCTACCAGTCATCCCAGTGCCATCCGATAACGGGACCCATCTCGTCCTCGTAAACGACCATCTTTCCGCGGCTCACCTTGGCCGACGGATTGCGCACGATGGGAGGAGCGGGTCTCTCGGCGGGCTGGACCACGGGTTCCTCCTCGGGTAGAGGCACGCCTTCGGCCATCGGAATGTCGAAGTCTTCCGGGGGAACCGGCGGCCCTATCAGCGGGGCGTCAGGCATGAACTTCTCGACCGCGGCGCGCCAGGGCGAGTTCGACAGATACGACACTCCCCGTGAGAACTGACCTCGTAAGCCGCCCACCGCGTGCAGCGCGGCTCCTTCAAAGAGGGGAATGAGACGCAACAGAACCAGTGGGGACAGCGACGCAAGCAACAGAGCCACGACCCCCGTGACCGCCGATTCGAAATGGGGAACGCTCAGCATCGCGAGACCAACTGACAAGGTGAG
>CAXBRI010000020.1:0-11091 GCA_963978125.1 uncultured bacterium
ACCGTGAAAGAGCTCTGGCAAGAAAGGCCCGATCGGACCGAGAATTTGCGGCAGCGAAACTCACGGAGGCCATTCGTGCGCAACTGCCCCGTGTGGCTCTGGGTGCTGCGAGTCTGCGGTTCGCCGTGGACGGCGATGACGGGAGTGATGTTCAGATTCTGTTTCGACCCAACCCGGGTCTTGCGGAGGGACCTTTGTCCTCGCTGGCAAGCGGCGGAGAGCTCAGTCGGGTTTTGTTGGCCCTGTCGTTAGAAACGACTTCGGGGGACGTGGTCGCGGTGTTCGACGAGGTGGATGCCGGCGTTGGTGGTCAGACAGCGCAGCAGATTGGTTCATGTCTATCGGAACTTGGCAGTCGCCAGCAGGTTCTCGCAATCACCCATCTCGCCTCGGTAGCCGCCCGTGCGGACCATCATTTCGTGGTTGAGAAGTCGGTCGTCGGCATCACCACGCAAACCGTGATTCGCCGGGTGTCGGGGGAAGAGAGGGTGCGTGAAATCGCGCGCATGCTGTCCGGGGAGTCGTATTCCGCCGAGGCTCTCGCTTTGGCGCGTCGTCTCCTAACCGGCGAATAGCGCAGCCCATGGCTGGCGCACCGCTACGATGGTGGTCCGTGAAGGGCGCGGAACTCCAGTGACGAAGTACGTATTTGTGACCGGGGGCGTTGCGAGCTCTCTGGGTAAGGGGCTCACCGCTTCGTCACTCGGGCGTCTCCTAAAGTCCCGTGGCTTGAGGGTCACGATGTGCAAGTTGGACCCTTATCTCAACGTGGACCCAGGGACGATGAACCCCGGTGAGCACGGAGAAGTGTTCGTTACCGAGGATGGTGGTGAGACGGACCTGGACCTGGGTCACTACGAACGTTTCATTGATGAGCCGCTGTCGAAGATCTCGAACCTGACCACCGGTCAGATTTACCAGAGCGTTATTCAGAAGGAACGTCGCGGGGACTACGTGGGCAAAACGGTTCAGGTGATTCCCCACATCACCGATGAAATTAAGGACCGAATCCGGCGACAGGCGTCCAGCGGAGCCGACGTGGTCATCGTCGAAATCGGTGGAACAGTGGGCGACATCGAAATTGTCCCATTCGTCGAGGCAATTCGACAGTTTCGACGCGATATCGGACGCGACAATGTGTGTTACGTACACCTCACACTCGTTCCCTACCTCGCCGCGAACGGGGAGCAGAAGACCAAGCCGACCCAGCACTCGGTGACCGAATTGCGCTCTCGGGGTATTCAGCCCGATGTCATTGTGTGCCGGAGCGACAAGGAGATTTCCGACTCGCTCAAGCGGAAGATTTCGCTTTTGTGTGACGTGCCGCCCTCGGCAGTGGTGTCCGCGGTGGATGCGCCGAGTATCTACGACATTCCGCTCACCCTTCACCACGAGGGTCTCGATCGGATTGTCTGTGAAACTCTCTGTATCAGCACAGACGAACACCCCATCGACACGTCGGAATGGGACTCCGTCGTCAAAGGCGTTCACTCGGTCACGCGAACACTTCGTATTGGGGTGGTGGGAAAGTACGTCGCCATGCCCGACGCCTACTTGTCGGTGGTCGAGTCCGTACGACACGCCGGCTTCTCCCTCGGAGCAGCGACCGAACTGGTGTGGATGGACGCCGAGAAGGTCCCATCGGAGTTCGGCGAGGACCAAATTCGGGCGCTTGACGGGGTAATCGTTCCCGGAGGCTTCGGCGAACGCGGAATCGAAGGAATGGTGGCCGCGGCACGAATCTGTCGAGAGCACGCGGTGCCGTACCTCGGGATTTGTCTGGGTATGCAGATTCAGGTCATCGAGTTCGCCCGGCACGTCCTTGGCATGGCCGATGCCAACTCCACTGAGTTCGACAAGGCCACCAGTTCTCCCGTGATCGACATGATGGCCGACCAGTTGGATGTCACTGACCTTGGAGGAACCCAGCGGTTAGGTTCCTACCCGGCCATGCTCGAGGAGGGCTCCATTGTGGCGGCCCTCTATGGATCTCCTGTCGTGTCGGAACGGCACCGCCATCGCTACGAGTTCAATCCTCGGTATCGCGAAATATTTCTTGGATCCGACCTGCGACCCACGGGCATGTCACCCGACGGCCGTCTCGTTGAATTCGTCGAACTGCGAGGACATCCATTCATGGTTGGCACGCAGGCTCACCCCGAGTTCAAATCGCGACCAAACCGACCCCATCCGCTGTTCTCAGGACTAATTGCTGCGGCACTCCAACGTTCCGAAGACCGCGAGCCGCACATCCTCGACCCCGCGATTCTCGACGTCCGTCGGTGAGCGGACCCTTCTCCGTCACCTCCTCCGAACATTTGCTTGGTTCGTGGGTTTTTGACGTCGAGAGAAGGACCATCTCCGGTCCCGACGGTTGTTTTGAGCGCGATGTCGTTGTCCACCCGGGCGCGGTCGCCATCTTGTGCGTCGACGAATATGAGCGCGTCGCGCTCATCCGCCAATACCGCGCGACAGTTGATGCCCTGACCTACGAGATACCCGCAGGAACCCTCGACGGCGAAGGCGAGAACGCTTTGACGGCCGCACAGCGAGAATTGGTCGAAGAGATTGGTGTTGTCGCGAGCTCGTGGACTGAATTGGGTACCTTCTTGAATTCGCCCGGATGGACCAATCAGACAATCACCATCTTCGAGGCCCGAAACCTCGCTTACGTGCCACGACAGCCCGCGGGACCAGAAGAGTCGGTGTCGGAAGTACTGTGGCTGACCATCGGCGAACTGGCGGAACTTCAGAAGGTGGAGCGTTTTTTCGATGCGACAACCGCCGTGGCGCTCCATCGCCTACACGGGGGCTTTCTTGGCTGATCTTCCCACCGAGGTGGCCGAGTACCGGCAATGGCTCCTCATAGAAAAGGGGCGAGCGCCGGCAACTGTGGAAGCATATGAATCGGATTTGGCATGTTTCTTCAAGTGGTGGGGTGCCAAACCCATTAGAAATATCTCTGAGGCCGATTTGACGTCGTTCCTGGCCCACGAGCGGCGTGACGGACTCAGTTCCGCTTCCCTGGCAAGGCGAACAGCGTCGCTTCGGGGCTTTCTTTCCTTTTTGGCGACCGAGGGAATCCTGGCCCACGATCCGTCCTTAACCCTTGGCGGAGGACGTCGTGCACGTCACCTGCCAAAACCCATACCCGAGGCGGACGTCTTGCATCTTCTCGACTCGATTGACGGTGACGAAGCTGCTTCGCTTCGCGATCGGGCAATTCTTGAGCTTTTGTACGGGACGGGGGCTCGAGTCTCAGAGGCCACCGGGGTCTCTCTGGGCGACATTGATTTCGACGAAGAACTCATTCTGCTCACCGGCAAAGGCTCCAAGCAGCGGTTGGTCCCAGTGGGTCGATCTCTGCGGCAGGCTCTCCGTGCGTACCTTGGAGTTGGTGGCAGGCCATCGTTGGTTCGACCCCAGAAGTCCAGCGACAGGCTTTTCTTGAACGCCCGGGGTGGGCCCCTGACCCGGCAGGGTATCGACCTGATCATCGGAAAGCGGGCCCTCGAAGCCGGCATCGAGTCACAGGGGCTCAGTGCCCACTCATTTCGACACAGTTGCGCCACTCACATGCTCGCGCACGGGGCCGACATCCGAGTGGTGCAAGAGTTACTCGGTCACGCCTCCATTGCGACAACCCAGGTTTACACTGCCGTCTCGGTGGATTCGTTGCGCAGCGACTACCTGAACGCACATCCGAGGGCACGGGGGTAACACATGTTCTATTTCATCGTCGCAGCGGTGATGTCGATCGTGATTCACGAAGTCAGTCACGGTTGGGTCGCCTATCGATGCGGTGACACAACCGCTAAGGAAGCCCATCGGCTCACCCTCAATCCGCTACGGCACGTCGACCCGTTCGGCACTGTCATCTTGCCGCTGATGCTGTCGGCAGCGCATCTTCCGCCTTTTGGCTGGGCCAAACCCGTTCCCGTCACCATCAGTCGACTCCGAAATCCACGCCGTCAGTCGCTGTACGTCGGCTTGGCCGGGCCCGGGGTCAACATCGTCTTGGCCGCTCTGGCTTTGGTGGTGTGCCATTTCTCGACGTTCCACGCATACGGTGCGGTATATCCCGCCAACCCGTTCATCGCGAAACTGAGTGTCGCCTTTGGTGTCACCAACGTCACCTTGGCCGCTTTTAACCTTCTCCCGTTCCCCCCTCTCGACGGCTCAGCCCTGGTGGAAAGGCTGCTCCCCGATAGGGCACTGCCGGGGTACTACCGAATTCGTCAAGCGATGCTGCCCATCGTGTTTCTATTGATCATTGTCGACTCCTTCACACTCAATCTGTTGGGGCACTTGCTGTCCTATCTCCAGGATTGGTGGTTCAGTCTCCTCAACGCCTGGTAACTCAGGGACGGCCGGGCACCAGACCCATAGCCGCCGCCGCCGCCGTGTAGGTACCCCTGGCAACGGTGGAAGCCTTCTCGGCCCCAATTTCCATGACCCGAGCGACGGCCTCGGGATTTGCCTGAAGCTCCAGCAGCCGTTGTTGGACCGGCCGTAGTTCCTCAATAACGGCCTGCGCCGCGTCGGCTTTGAGATCCCCATAGCGGTTGTATCGCGAGCAAATTTCGGTGGACGTGAGTCCGCTACACGCGGAGAAAATCTCGACGAGGTTGGACAGCCCTGGTTTCGCATCCCAGTCGTATCGGACCTCGCCGTCGGTGTCCGTGACGGCCTTCTTCATTTTCTTCACTATTTCGTCAGGCCCGTCGGAAAGATAGACCGTTCCGAGCGGAGATGACACCGATTTGGACATCTTCCTCGTGGGTTCTTGAAGGTCCATGACTCGGGCCGCGGCCGCGGGGGGAGTGGCTTTGGGTAGGGTGAACACCGGTCCGAAGCGGTTGTTGAAACGCTCCGCGATTTCCCGAGTCAATTCCAGGTGTTGTCGTTGGTCGTCACCGACCGGTACTTCATCGGCCTGGTACAGCAAGATGTCACCAGCCATGAGAACCGGGTACGTGAATAGTCCGGCACGGAATCCGGCCTGGCGTTCGGCCTTCTCCTTGAATTGGGTCATCCTCGTCAACTCGCCGTACGATGCGACGCACTCCAGGAGCCAATTCATCATCGCGTGGTAAGGGACGTGGCTCTGCACGAAGAGGGTGCATTGTTCTGGATCTAGCCCAGCCGCGAGGAGAAGGGCCATGGTGTCATGCGTTTGACGGTTCAGCGTTTGAGGTTCAATGTCAAGGGTCAGGGCGTGGAGATCCACCACGCAATAGAAAGATTCAGGCCCCTGGGACGAAACCCATTGCTTGAGAGCGCCGAGATAGTTCCCCAGATGCGGCATTCCTGAGGGTTGAATTCCGGAAAAAACTCGCACGTCGTCATCGTAGGCGAGCCGTGACCAAATCGCTGTATCCACTAGTGTTTGGCCGTGACATTCGTCGTGACGACGCCGTCTTTTAGCGGTCCAATTAGAACCCTGGTTGAACTCATCGGTTCGCACGACGTCGATATCCTCGACGTTCCACTCGCACCCGTAATTGACGCGTTCGTGCGCACGCTCCACGAAACAGCCGAAACCATGGACGTGGAAGAGCTCTCCGACTTCGTTCTGATTGCGGCGATTCTCATCGACTTGAAGGCGGCCGCCTTGCTTCCCGGAAAGGAATCCGGCGAGCCAGATGAGGAGTTCATCGGCTGGGAAGAGCGAGATGTCCTGCTGGCCCGCCTTCTGGAACTCCGCACGTATTCAGCCCTGGCCGATGCCTTTATTTCGTTACTGGAACGAGCGGCGAGGTCCTTCCCTCGTATCAAGGGCGTCAACGAGGGATTCGTCGCCACACCTCCCGACCTGCTGAGCGGTGTCACTCCGGCAAATCTTGCTCAGGCGTACCTGCGGGGGATTGAGGAGAAACCAGTTCCTGTTGTGCGGCTCAATCACGTCACGGTTGATGCCGTGACCGTGGCGGAGACCGTCACCGTCCTGGTCCAGAGATTGCCACGTATGGGTCGGATCACGTTTAGGGACCTGACCTCCGCATTGGCTACCCGAATCGAGGTGATTGTCCATTTTCTCGCCCTTCTTGAGTTGTGCAAGTTGGGCCATGTGGAGTTGGGCCAAGGATCGACTTTCGGCGAACTCGAGATTGAGTGGACCAGTGGTGATTTTGGTGTCGAGTTAGGGAGTGTCGATACGTATGAGGGCTGAGATGTCTATCGAACAGCGGGTGGAGGCAATGCTGACCGTCGCCGTTGAGCCGATTACTGCCGAGGAGCTCGCCGATGTGGCTGAGACCGATGTTGAAGTGGTGCAGTCGGTCCTCGTCTCTCTGCGCGAGGAGTTTGTTCTCGATCGAAGAGGTTTCGTCCTGACCGAACTTGCCAGTGGTTGGGTGATGCAATCGTCTCCCGAGGTGGCTGATTGGGTTAGTCGATTCGCCAACCGAGACGTATCCCATCGACTGAGTTCGGCGGCCCTAGAGACTCTCGCGATTGTTGCCTACCGGCAACCGGTGTCGCGGGCGCAAATCGCCGCTCTTCGTGGCGTGAACGTTGATGGCGTTGTCAGGTTGTTGGAGCAGCGTCGATACATCGAAGAGGTGGGTCGCGCGGAAGGCCCGGGTCAGCCCATCCTGTACGGAACGACAGAGTTATTTCTAGACCGAATGGGTATGGCTAGTCCCAGCGACTTGCCACCAATTGAGGAATTCGTTCCTTCGTTGGACAGCGCTGTCGAGCTGGCCGCATCAATGGCCTCCACCGAAGAATCCTCGGAGTAGTGGGCGAGGCTGCCGGCGAACGGCTACAGAAGGTGCTGGCCCGAGCTGGATACGGATCGCGCCGGCACTGCGAAGGTCTCATCGAAGATGGGCGAGTGACGGTCAACGGCCGAGTTGCCGTTCTCGGTGATCGGGCCCTGGACACCGACGAAGTGGCGGTTGACGGGGCGTTGGCCCCGATAAACCCGACCCTTGTTTACTACCTTCTCAACAAGCCGCTCAATGTGGTCACAACTGCCGCCGACACACACGGTCGACCAACCGTGATGGAACTTGTACCCAGCGAACCGCGCGTCTTTCCCGTTGGACGGCTCGACATGAATTCTGAGGGCCTGCTCCTGCTCACCAACGATGGACGCTTGGCCCACCTGCTGATGCATCCGTCCTCAGGCGTGCCTAAGGAGTATCTCGTACGGGTCGATGGCGATCCGTCCCCGTCCGACGTCCGGAGGCTTCGCGAAGGAGTCGAACTAGAGGATGGCATGACGGCACCGGCGCAGGTCAGTCGGGTGAGCGACGGGCTTCTGCGAATCGTCATCCACGAAGGCCGAAACCGGCAGGTGCGCAGAATGTGTAGTGCCGTTGGACATGAAGTCACGCGACTGGTGAGAACGCGAATCGGTCCACTTCAGGACCCCTCACTGGGGCCCGGTGATTTTCGGCAGTTGTCAAACCCCGAGCTGCGATCACTTCTCAAGGCAGTGGGGATGCCCCAAGAAGCCTCATCTAGTCTTTCGTCATGAGTTCTGTGCGCGCGATTCGTGGGGCAATCACAACCTCCGCCGACCACCCCGACGCCATAGGTGAAGCGGTCCAGGAGTTGCTTGTCACCATGTTGGAACGGAACTCAGTTGACCTGGAGAACGTGATTTCGGTGATTTTCACAGCAACCACCGACTTGGTTTCCGCATTCCCCGCGACGGCTGCCCGTTCGGTGGGCTTTGGCGCGGTGCCCCTTATTTGCGCCAGCGAAATCGCGGTACCCGGATCAATGCCTCGTTGCATCCGCGTCATGATGCACGTTGAGTCGCACGCAGACAGGGATTCAATCCGGCACATCTATCTCCGTGACGCCGTATCACTGCGAGATGACATTGCCCAGTAAGAAGCGTGCGCACGTCGTAGGCCTCGGACTGATTGGCTCATCGGTCGCTCTGGCCCTTCAAGAGACAGGTTGGGAAGTCACCGGCGAGGACCTCGTTGCCAACGTTGTGGCCGAAGCGGTGGAACATGGGGTCGTGGTGCGCGAATCATCGACACCGTGCCAGATGGTCATCATCGCAACGCCCGCCAGTGCGGTGGTGCGGGCTGCGAGAGAGAATCTCGCGAGGTGGTCCGACGACGAACTCATCGTCACTGACGTGGCGGGTGTCAAAGGTGCTATCGCGGACGACATTGACGACCCTCGATTTATTGGTGGGCACCCAATGGCCGGCTCGGAACTTCGTGGGTTGGCGGGCGCACGTGCAGACCTGTTTCAGGGCGCAACGTGGGTCTTGACGCCAACCAGCCGGACGACCGCCGAACGATATGCGGTGCTACACGGCATTCTCCGGGATGTGGGGGCGAATGTTGTCGCGATTGATGGCCACAACCATGATCGATTGATGGCCATGGCCAGTCACGTTCCCCACCTTGTTGCCGGGGCGCTCATGAACGAAGCCGCCACCATCGCGGAACCTGACCCCGTTCTCTTGCAACTAGCAGCCGGTGGGTTCCGAGACATGACTCGAATTGCCGCGGGCGATCCGGCTATTTGGCCGGATGTCCTCTTCGAAAACAGTGAGGCCATCGCCGCAACATTGACCGCCCTCGTTTCGCGGCTTGAGGGGCTTAAGAAGGCCCTTCAGTCTGGGGACCGTCGTATGGTGTCGGAGAATCTGGCTACAGCTTCTCAAGCCAGGCGAGAGCTTCCGGGACGTGGCGTCAGCGCCCAAGATCTCGCGTTCCTCCGCGTCGCAATTTCGGACCAGCCTGGTTCGTTGGCGAAAATCACGACGGCCGCGAGCGAGCTGGCCATCAACATTTACGACATCGAAATTGCTCACGACATCGGATTGGCCTCCGGTGTCTTGCTGCTGACGGTTGACGTGCATCGAGCCGACGAAATGGTCGAAAGACTTGCGGTAATGAACTTCAGAGTGGGTCGGCAGTGATTTCCTCTGTTTCTCATTCCTCATCCCACCAGGGAAGGGTCTTAGTTCCGGGCGACAAGAGTGCCTCGCATCGGGCGCTCATCCTCTCGTCACTGGCCTCCGGATTCAGTTCGATTTATGGGATCAATGAAGGCGCCGATGTGAAGGCCACCGCAGAAGCTCTCCGCCACATGGGAGCAACCATTTCTCCCGTTGGTAGAGAAGTTACCGTTGAAGGTCCGTCGGTTGGCTTGCACGCTTCGGCGGTTCCCCTCGACTTTGGCAATTCAGGAACGGGCATGAGGCTCGTTGCGGGCCTTGTATGTGGAATACCCGGAAACCACGTACTGGTTGGTGACGGCTCGCTGATGCGACGACCCATGAAACGCATTGGTGACCCCCTTCGTCTAATGGGGGCTGAGTTTTCGGGCGAAGGGGAGAGCGAAACCGCACCCTTACGCATCAGTGGCCGCAGGCCACTTCACGCTGTTGACTTTCACGTGCCGGTTCCTTCGGCTCAGGTGAAATCAGCGATTCTCCTGGCTGGATTGAATGCTGACTCTCCGTCCACCGTCCACGAAGCGGTTCGAACAAGAACCACCACCGAAGAGATGCTTGTGCAATCTGGAATTGTGGTTGAGAGTGCCGATGGCACCGCGGGGCGGAGCGTCACGGTTCACCCCGGTAGGCCGAATCCTCACGAATGGAAAATCCCGGGGGACCCTTCGCAGGCGGCATTCTTCGTCGTCCTGGGCCTCATCAGCCAAAAAGGGGACATTGAAGTACCCCATGTTGACCTGAGTCCGGAACGCCGCGGTTTTATTGACGTACTCCTTCGCATGGGGGGGAAGATTGAGGTTGACGCCGAGTCCGGAACAATCAACTCATGCTCAAGCTCGCTCGTCTCGACCGATGTCTGGTCCCACGAAATACCATCAGTTGACGAAGTGCCGATTCTCGTTGTTGCGGCAGCAGCGGCAACTGGGTGTACGAAGTTCATTCACATGGACGAGCTTCGCCACAAAGAGTCTGATCGATTCGCCGGCGCGGTCGAGTTAGCCCGGTCGCTCGGCTGCACCGTAACGGTAGATGGCGACTCATTCTTTGTTGAGGGCCTAGGTTCGGCAAGGCGATTCAAAACCTTCACTATCAACGCGAGACTTGACCACCGTTTTGTCATGTCCGCTGCAATCGCGGGCTCCGCGGGTTCGGGGGCCACAATCGAAGGTTCCGATACGGTGACCAGCAGTTACCCGGGTTTCTTCAGCGATTTGGAAAGCTGCGCGGGCTGATGAAGGTAATCGCCATCGACGGACCAGCTGGATCGGGAAAGTCAACACTCGCTCGAGCCCTTGCGACTGCTCTCGGATGGTCATTTTTGGATACGGGTGCGATGTACCGAGCCATCACCAGCGAAGTCCTGAATTTGGGCATTGACCCACTGAGTGAGGAGGAAGTGGGCCGGATTGCCAGGGAGAGCGAAATTAGGACAATCCCGTATGTTTCGATTAACGGCAGGGACGTAAACGACGACATTCGGTCCGAATTCGTCAACCGGTGGGTCTCCACTGTCGCGAGCTTCCGGATCGTGAGGGAGCAGATGGTAGAGCGTCAACGTCGCTTCGCACAAGCCCAACCAGGGGGTACCGTTGTCGAAGGTCGGGACATCACAACTGTGGTATTCCCCGACGCAACGTTGAAGGTCTTTCTTACGGCCGAAGCGGGAGAGCGAGCGCGAAGACGGGGTGACGAATCGGCCGAGTCAATCGAGCGCCGTGATCTCCTGGACTCCACGCGGGCAAATTCCCCATTGCGGCGTGCCGAAGATGCAATGGAAATTGACACCACACACCGGTCGGTCGAATCTATCGTGGAGCAGATCGTCCTATGGCTGAGAACCAACCACTTCCTCTAGAGCGACGAAAGACCGCGGCCTATCGAGTCGTGTCATCAATCGTCAAGGTTCTCTCGTTTGTCATGTTTCGACCACGTGTGAGCGGGGCCGAAGCAATTCCCGCTGAGGGTCCGGTCCTAATCGCGCCGATCCACCGAAGCAACATTGACTTCGTCTTCACCCTTTTCCTTTCACGTCGGAAGTGCTTCTTCATGGCTAAGGATTCGCTCTTCCGAATTCCAGTCATTCGCCAAGTGTTTATGGCGATGGGCGCTTTTCCGGTGAAGCGCGGAACGGCCGACCGGGAGTCGCTCGCCCT
>CAXBRI010000021.1:0-10993 GCA_963978125.1 uncultured bacterium
AGACGCCGATGTGCCCTTCAGCAACTACGCCTCGCTCACCCGCGCCCCCGAGGTGCAAGCCCTCATCCAAGGCGAGGTCGACCGCGTCAACCGCAATTTCGCCCGCGTCGAGCAAATCAAAAAATTCTTCCTGCTCGACACCCAACTGACCGCCGAAGACGAAGAACTCACCCCAACCGAAGTAGCCGTAGGGCTTGGGGCCACCGGTGTAGAACCACCCCGCCGCGATGGCGCTCGCCCCCACCGCGACGAGCCACCAGGAGGAGACCGTCGCGAGGACGAGACCGGCCAGCGCCGCCACGAGAAACCACCCGATGGCCGCCGCGCGCACGCGACGAGCGGGCACCAGGCCCGAAGCGGTCAAACGGAAAGGACCGACCCGCTGCGCGTCAGTACCCCGCACCCCGTCGGAATAGTCATTGGCGTAGTTGGTCGCAATCTGCAGAGCGAGAGCCACTACGAGTGCCAAGGCCGCACGATAGAAGACGACGGGGCCCGGGCGCACACTCAGCGTCCCCAGAGCGACAGGCACCGCTGCGGCCGGGAGCGTGCGCGGACGCGCGGCGACTACCCACCGGCGAACGGGGCCCGGGTCGATGCTCACGGTCGCTTCGGGAACCGTGAGAAGTCGGGACGACGGTGCTCAACGAAGGCGTTGCGGCCTTCTTGGCCCTCTTCGGACATGTAGAAGAGCATGGTGGCGTCACCGGCGAGTTGCTGCACTCCGGCCAGTCCGTCATCGGCCGCGTTGAAACCGGCCTTCAGCATGCGCAACGCAATCGGCGAGAGCGTCAGCATCTGACGACACCACGCGATGGTTTCACGTTCGAGGTCGGCCAGGGGCACCACCGTGTTCACGAGGCCCCATTCGAGCGCCGTGGCGGCGTCGTACTGACGGCACAGGAACCACACTTCCTTGGCGCGCTTCAAGCCGATTGTGCGAGCCAACAGCGACGAACCGTACCCACCGTCGAAAGAACCGACCTTCGGACCCGTCTGGCCGAAGCGGGCGTTGTCGGCGGCGATGGAAAGATCACACACGAGGTGCAAGATGTGGCCACCGCCAATGGCGTAACCGGCGATCTGGGCGACCACGGGCTTGGGAAGGCGTCGGATCTGAATCTGCAGATCCAGAACGTTGAGCCTCCCGACGCCCTGGCGCGCCACGTCGTCGTCACCGATGTAGCCGTCGTCACCGCGAATCTTCTGGTCACCGCCGGAGCAAAAGGCGTCGGGGCCCTCGCCGGTCAGGATGATGGCACCCACGCTGATGTCGTCGCGGGCCCGCTCGAAGGCGTCCGACAGTTCGAAGAGCGTCTGGGGGCGGAACGCGTTGCGGCGCTCGGGCCGGTTGATGGTAATCCGGGCGATTCCTTCGCCCACCTCGTAGCGAATGTCGTCGTAGTCGCCCAGCGTTTCGAAGGCCGGCAGCGGCTGCGACCGGAACTGCTCGACGGGGTCAATCGGAGAACCTGTAATCACGGTGTCGGCCATGGCGACCAC
Organism: uncultured bacterium; assembly: GCA_963978125.1. GTDB lineage: Bacteria > Actinomycetota > Acidimicrobiia > Acidimicrobiales > RAAP-2 > RAAP-2. The sequence continues at coordinate 1,504 of CAXBRI010000021.1, forward strand.
GCTACCGGTCTGCTCCCCAAGCGCCCCCTCGTAGGCTCGCACTCGTGGTGAGCCTGCGCGCACTGGATATGCCGCTCGGCCCCGGTTTGGTCGATGCCATCATCCGGTGCCGGGATGCAGGCATCGCCTTCTGCGTTCTGGACCAACGACTCTCCCCCGTGCGGGCCCGACAGGAACTCGACCTGCTCGGCGCGACGGAAGTCGAAGACCCCACGGGTCAGCGCGTCGTGCTCGGCGGGGCCGGCGTGGACATTGGAACCGGGTTGGTGATGCTCACGTCGGGTTCGTCGGGCACGCCCAAGGCGGCGCAGCTCAGCTGGGAAGCGCTCACCGCGAGTGCCACGCTCACGAACTCAGTTCTATCCCGCTCACAATCAGCCGTGTGGTACCCGTGTCTTCCGCCCAATCACATCGGGGGGCTCGCCGTACTCCTGCGGCACATCCTGGCCGGAGCCGGCCTCGTATGGGGCCTCCCCGACGACGTAGCCCGAGGCCCGTCTTACGGCGCGACCCACGTGGCAGTTGTTCGAACGCAACTCGCGCGGTACGACTTGTCGGGGTACGACACGATTCTCCTCGGCGGAGCGCGGCCACCACAAGACATGCCCAACACCGTCGTGACCACGTGGGGCATGACCGAAACCGGTTCGGGGATCGTTTACGACGGTCGGCCCTTGCCCGGCGTGGAGGTAGCCGAGGTGAACGGTGAGTTGTGCGTGCGAACACCGACGTTGTTCAGCCGGTACCGCGATCGAGATCGTCCCCGCGTCACCGGCCCCGACGGAGCATCCGATTGGTTCCCCACCGGGGATGCGGGCGTCGTCGTCGACGGTGTGGTGCGCGTGTTCGGTCGATTCGGATTCGTGATCAATTCCGGTGGCGAGAAGATCTGGCCCGACGATCTCGAAGAAGTTTTGGCTACCGTGCCGGGAGTCCAGGAAGTCGCCGTGACGGGCGCGCCCGACCCCGAATGGGGTGAGCGGGTCGTCGCCCTCATCGTTGACGACGGCTCGGTGAGTGACGACCAGTTGCGTGACGTTGCGGCGGAGGCCATCGGTCCGTGGGCCAAACCCAAAGAGATTCGCCGGGTCGTGGCATTGCCGCGCACCGGCAACGGAAAACTACGCCGCGATCAGCTCGCGCACCTGCACTAGGAGCCCCCATGTCCAATCGCCTCGCCGGTTCGACGAGCGCCTACCTCGCCCAGCACGCCGAGCAACCCGTCGAGTGGTGGCCGTGGTCCGACGAGGCGCGTGACGAAGCCCGCCGTCGCGACGTGCCACTGTTCATTTCCATTGGCTACGCGGCGTGTCACTGGTGCCACGTCATGGCCCACGAGAGTTTTGACGACCCCGTGATAGCGGCCTTCTTGAACGAGCACTTCGTTCCGGTCAAGGTCGACCGCGAGGAACGCCCGGACGTGGACGCGCTCTACATGGCCTCCGCGCAGATCATCACGGGTCACGGTGGCTGGCCACTGTCGATCTTCGCGTTGTCCGACGGACGCCCCTTTCTCGCGGGCACGTATTTCCCACCCGTGGATCGTCACGGGCAACCGGGGTTCGGCCGACTACTCGAGGCGCTCGCCGATGCCTGGGTAGCCAGGCGGGGCGAGATCGAAGCGCAAGCCGATGAAGTCACGGCGGCGACCCAGCGCGAAATCAACCCTCTCGAACGGCTCGTGCACGTGGAACGTCCGGACACTCACGCGGCCCGGCAACGCTTGCGCGATGAGCTACTCGCGGCCCTCGACCCACGAGGTGGGTTTTCCGGCGCGCCGAAGTTTCCACGGGCCGATTTCGTCGACGCCCTGAGCGAACACTCCGACGAGGCCTCTCGCCACGCGGTCACCATGACCCTCGACGCCATGGTGCGCGGCGGCCTCTACGACCACCTCGACGGCGGCTTCGCCCGCTACAGCGTCGACAGTGAGTGGCACGTCCCCCACTTCGAGAAGATGCTCTGCGATCAAGCCCTGCTCGCCCGCGCCTATACGAGGGCCGGACGCCGTTTGGGTCGTGGTGACTGGCTGGACGTAGCCCGCGACACACTGGACTTCACCCGCCGACGACTGCGCCTGGCCCACGGTTACGCCTCGTCGCTGGATGCCGACGCCGACAACCGTGAGGGTTCACACGCCACCTGGACCCTGACCCAACTTGACGAGGCGCTCGCCCACGCCGGACTCGGTGCGGACCGAGACGCGGCAATCGACCGGTGGCGGCTCAATGACATCGCCCACGAACTCGGGGCCGCCGTGGCGCGCCTCCACGATGAGGCACCCTTGCGCACACCCGAGAAACTTGAACCGGTTCGTCGCGCCCTCATGGCTCACCGAGACGGTCGGCCCCAGCCCGGACGCGACGAGAAGATCATTCTCGAATGGAACGCCATGCTCGCGTGTGCCTTTCTCGACCACGACGAGTTCCGCGACGAAGGGTTGCTTCTTCTCCGCCAACTGGAGAATCTCTGCTCGCACGGCGTCTGGTTCCGCACCGACGCGCTGAGCGCACGGGCCACCGCGGTGGACCTGGCCTGGCTCATCGAAGCCCGTCTCTGCGCGTTCGAGGTCTCCGGTGACGATTCGTGGTGGCAGAATGCCCGCGAGGCGGCGAGCTACCTGATGGCCAACCATTGGGACGGGCCACGACCCACGTCATCCGACGGGGCCCAAGGAAGCGGGCTTCTCACCGGCGCCCATGACGTGAACGACCTACCGTTGCGACCCAGTGACCTCTTTGACGGGGCCACGCCCGCGGCCACCGGAATGGCGGCCCGGGCCTTTGCGCGCCTCTCACTGATTGGTGGCGACCCCGACGCCGGAGCCGTCGCCGAACGGCTCGTCACCCTGGCGAGCAGCGTGATTGAGGGCCACCCAAGAGCCCTGCCCACCGCGCTCGACGCGGCCGGCTTTCTCTATGACGGGCTCGAAATCGTGGTGCCCGGCGACGCGGAAGAGGTGACCGCCGCCCTACGCTCGTTAGCCGTGCCCCGCAGCGTTCTCGTATCCGGCCGTGGACAGTCCCCACTCCTCGCGTCGCGCTCCGCCGGTCAGATCTACCTCTGCCGTCGGGGGGTCTGCGCTCGACCCGTCCGCACGATTGACGATTTCACTTCGCTGCTCGCGGAGTTCGCGCCGTGATCGGACCTTTCCGTCGCGACCCGGCCGCGCGCGCCATCAAACAGTTGGTCGAAGGCGTGGCCACCCGCCCGTCGTTGGATCTCACGCCGGGCGCCACGATCCTGGCACTGGTACTCGGCTCCACCAACGAATCAACCACGGTTCTCGACTTGGCTTCGAAGACGATTGTGCGATGGCGAATTCCCTGGCCCGAAGATTTCGAAACCGATCTCGAATCATTCGACGTGGTGGAGGGGTTATTGGCGGACGATCTGGAGAGGGACGACCTGGCCCAGCCCGAAGCGGTGACGCTGGCCGACCTCCCCCGGCGCCTCGGTACCTATCGGGGGCGGCGGGTGCGCGGATGGCTCGAGGAGTTGTCGACACCGGCCGATGGTCCACTCTTCGGCTTTCGTGGTCCGAGTGCTCCGTATTGGGAGTTCCGCGGAGAGCGACCGAGCGTGGCGCTCATCGCTCCCGAGCGCGGACCTCAACTTCTCCGTCGCGCGGACGACGGGTCGACCTGGATCCGATTTGGCTGGACGGGTGACGACGTCTGGCTGCTGTGCGAGGACACCCACGCAATCCGCGCGATTGAAGCAACTCGGAGTACATCGCTCGCGGGCAGAGAGTTGGCGGCCGCACTCGGATTCCGACCGGCGTACGTTCTCACCACGTTGAGCGCACCGGCCGATGGCCACTGCTACAAAAGTTGCACGGGCATCCTCCCGCGCAACTGAGGCCGCCTACTTGGGCAGTTTGCCGCTCGCGAGCGCCTCGGCCATCGCCCAGCCGAACACGACGAGGCGGTCGCCGCGGTCGCAGCGCGCACCCTTGAAGAAAGAGGCCACGCCCTCGGGCACGACACCCTTAGCCGCGACGTAGTCCAGGGCGCCGACCGGTCCCGTCAATCCCGTCATCAAGAAGGTCTTGTCGTCGATGGCCTTTTCGTTGCCGAAACGCTTGGCCAGACGGCGCCCCCAGGCACGGTCCTCGCCGGTGGGCTTGTAGCCCGCACGTGGCACGATTTCCTCGAGCCCCGCGAAGGCGCGGTAGCCGTCAGGGCTCATCAGGCGGGTGCCGAGCAGGACATCCTCGTCAGGGAAGGCGAGCAGGGCGCGGCGGAACTGATCGTGGAGCATCGCCTTCAGGGCCTGGTCGGCCTTGGAGTTGCGATCAACGAGAGCGAGGCCCACCAACAGCGATGGCGTGCCGCCAATTCGTTCGAGGGTGCAGAACGAGTACGAACGGAGCTTGTTGCCTTCGCGCACCGTCGTCACGAGCACCCACTCCTCGCGTTGCTTGGAGAGGAACCCGATATCGAAGTTTGGCTCACGGTCTACGCACAGATCGGCCATTTCGGCCAGTTCGGCGTCACTGAGAGCGGTGGTGTCCTTCGTATTAATGCTCATTGGCATGTCGCCATTCTACGACAGTCGCCGACACCCCTCCCGAGGGGTCACGCCTTGATGACCGACCGCCCGAATTCCGTGCGCAAATCGGCCACCACCCGCGGGATGCTGACCGCGAATTCGGGGCTGAGCTTGAAGGATTTTCCCGAGCCGACCGCCTCCACGATGACCGGCGACGGGCCGGGGTGGCGCTGGAGAATTTCCTTCAGATGGGCGATGCCGTCGGGGGTCAAGAACTCCGGAGTCAGCGACAGGCGCAGTTCGCCCGGACCAGCGGTGAGGCTCACTTGTTCGATTTCAAAAGCCGAAAACCGTAGTTCGTCATCGCGGGCGTCCACACGGAGTTTTGAAATCACCACGTTGTCGCGCGCGAGGAGGCCCGAGAACTTTTCGAAGGTGCGCACGGGCACGTTGACCTCGAGGGATCCCTCCAGGTCTTCCAGGGTGATGATGGCGTAGGGCTTGCCCTCACTCTTGGTGGTACGCACGAGAACCTCGGTGATGATGCCCCCCACCGAGACCGAACGACCCGAGTTAGCCACGTCGGCCGCCACTTCCCGGACGGTACCGAACGTGGCGTCGCACCGCGCCGCCAACTGGGGCGCCACCTCGGTCAAGGGGTGCTCGGAGAGATACGTACCGAGCATCTCGCGCTCGAAGTTGAGTTTGACCGACTTGTCGTACTCCTGGGTCCCCACCGCGATGTCGGTGCCCTCCCAGTCCCCTCCACTGTCCTCGTCGAGAGCCGCGAAGAGGGTGCTGATCCCCAGTGACAGGTCCTTACGCCGGGCGAGCGTGACCTCGACCAGTTCATCGATCACCAGACTCAGCGCCAGGCGCGGGAGACCGAACGCATCGAACGCGCCACCCTTGATCAGCGACTCCATCGTCCGTCGGTTCAAGACAATCGCGTCGGCCCGGCGCACGAAGTCGTAGATGTCGGTGAACGGTCCGTGGGCTTCGCGTTCGGTCACGATCTTCTCGACAACGGCCTCGCCGACGTTGCGAACCGCGGCCAGTCCGAAGAGAATGCGAGCCGCCCCACCCGGGTCGGGCGTGTAGTCGGCCAGCGACTGATTGACGTCGGGCACGCCCACTTCGATGCCCATCTGTCGGGCTTCGTTCAGGTACAGCGCGGTCTTGTCCTTGTCATCGCGGAACGACGTGAGCAGGGCCGCCATGTACTCGGTCGGGTAGTTCGCCTTCAGCCACGAGTTCTGATACGCGACGAGTGCGTACCCGAAGGCGTGGGACTTGTTGAAGGCGTAGCCACCGAAGGGTTCGATCTTGTTGAACAGCGCCTCGCCCAGTTCGCGTCCGTACCCCATCCGCTCGGCGCCCTTGATGAAGAACTCGCGCTGGGCGGCCAGTTTCTCGGGAATCTTCTTCGAACAGGCCTTTCGCAGGTCGTCGGCATCGGACATCGTGTAGCCCGCGATGACCGTCGCCACGCGCATGATGTCCTCTTGGTAGATCATCAGGCCGTTGGTCTCGCCGAGCACCGCCTCAAGGTCAGGGTGTTCGTAGGTGATCGCTTGCCGACCGTTCTTGCGGTCGGCGTAATCGAAGTGGACGTTCTCGCTGAGCGGCCCGGGTCGGTACAGGGCGACCAGAGCGCCGATGTCCTCGAAACAGGTGGGGGCGAGACGGCGCATGAGTTGGCGCATCTTGTCGCCCTCAAGCTGGAAGATGCCGATAGAGGCCCCGCGTTGCAACATGGCGAAGACTTTGGGGTCGTCGAGGGGGACGTCATCGATGTCGACGTCGATGCCCGTGCGTCGACGAATGTGTTCGAGTGCGCGTTCGATGATGGCCAGATTGCGCAGACCGAGGAAGTCCATCTTCAGCAGTCCGAGCTTCTCGATGGCCGTAGCCTCGTACTGCGTGACAATGGGCGCCTCGTCGGGGTTGCCCTTGCGCTGGATCGGCACGTAATCGAGAACCGGCTTCTTCGTGATCACCACGGCCGCGGCGTGGATACCGTCCTGGCGACGTTTGTCGGTCAGGCCCATCGCGACATCCACGACGTGCTTCACTTCGGCATCGGTCTCGTAGAGAGTGCGCAACTCGGCGGCGTCGGCGTAGCGGTCCTCAAAGCCGGGGGTGCGGGTGAAGCAGGCCTTCAGGGGAAGGTCCTGGCCCAGCACGAGTTTGGGCATGGCCTTGGCGATCTTGTCACCGAGCTGGGGCGGATAGCCGAGCACGCGGGCCGCGTCGCGCACGGCGGCTCGGGCCTTGATCGTGGAGAAGGTGATGATCTGGGCGACGTGATCCTCGCCGTAGGTTTCGGTGGCGTAGCGGATGACGTCGCCGCGGTAACGCTCGTCGAAGTCCATGTCGATGTCAGGCATCTCTTTGCGGCTCGGGTTCAAGAACCGCTCGAAGAGCAGGCCGTTACGGATGGGGTCGACGTCAACGATGCGCAGGCAGTAGGCAATCACGCAGCCGGCGGCTGAACCACGACCCGGACCGACACGGATCCCGCGCTCGCGGGCGAAGCGGATGAGGTCCCACACCACCAGGAAGTAGTCGGCGAACCCCATTTCGGTGATGACCGAGAGTTCGTAATCCACGCGCCGCGACACTTCCTCGCCGAGCACCTCGCCGTAACGTTCGCGGGCCCCGCGCAAGGTCAACTCACGGAGGTAACGGTTGGCTCCTTCGAGGTGATCACCGTGATCGAACTCAGGCGGCAACGGGAACTCGGGCAGGGCGTTGTTGTCGAACTCAATCTCCACGGACGCGCGCTCGGCCACCCACAGTGTGTTGTCGCACGATTCGGGAATCTCACGGAACAAGTAGCGCATTTCGGCGGCCGTCTTGAGGTAGTGCTGGTCCGACGAGAAGCGGAAGCGCTCCTGGTCGGCCACTCGCGACCCAGTCTGCACGCACAACAGGGCGTCGTGCATCTCCCAGTCCGCGTGGTTCACATAGTGCAGGTCATTTGTCGCGAGCAGCGGTGCGTCGAGTGCTTTGGCGATACGCAGCAGGTCAGGGTTGGTCGCGATCTGTTCGGGGATGCCGTGGTCCTGCATCTCGATGAAGAAGTTGTCGCGCCCGAAGATGTCTTGCAATCGGCCGGCCCGGGAAAGGGCTTCGTCGTATTGGCCGAGCTTCAGGAATTCCAAGACGGTGCCACCTAGGCAACTGGAAGTGGCGATCAGGCCCTCGCTGTAACGCGACAAGAGCTCCCAGTCGACCCGGGGAGCGGTGTAGTAACCCTCCAAGAAGGCGAGGGACGCCAGATGCCGCAGGTTCTCATACCCCTGGTTGGTCTCGACCAGCAGGGTCAGGTGGTTGTACGCCTTGCGCCCACCTTCGGTGTCGCCACCCGAGTCGTCCAAGCGTCCACGGCGAAGCGGTCGGCTGAACCGGTCGTCAACCATGTACGCCTCGATACCGAGAATCGGCTTGACCCCGTTCTGTCGACAGGTTTGGTAGAAGTCGATTGCGCCGTAGAGGTTCCCGTGGTCCGTGATGCCAATCGCCGTCTGACCATCAGCCAGCGCCGCTTGCACCATCGCGTCGACCGGCGCGGCGCCGTCGAGCATCGAATATTCGGTGTGATTGTGGAGGTGAACGAAACTGTCAGCCACGGGCGTCTTTACTCATCGGGAATTGCCACGGTAGCGGCGGGGTCGGGGGCAACTCGGAAACCCCTAGAGATAGGTGCCGGGACGCGACTCACCGGGTCCGGCTTGCAACGACCGGTCGCGCATCTTCTCGAGTTGGGCCGCGGCCGCCGCTTGCTGGGCGAAGAGGGACGCTTGGATGCCGTGGAAGAGCCCCTCCAACCAGCCGACGAGTTGGGCCTGGGCGATGCGCAGTTCCGAGTCGCTCGGCACTTCCCCGGTGAAGGGCAGCGCCATGCGCGACAACTCACTGCTGAGATCGGGCGACAGCGCATCGGAAAGTTCGCGGACCGACGTCTCGTAGATTTCGCGCAAGCGAGCCCGGCCGGCCTCGTCGAGGGGAGAGGTGCGAGCCTCGTCCAGGAGGGTCTTGACCATGGACCCGATGCGCATCACCTTGGCCGGTTGGCTGACGTAATCAGCATCCGTGGCCTCTGCTGGGGCCAGTCCGTCGGTTTCTCCCGGCCCTAGAACTTGATCGGGGTTCAGCGCGTTATTAGGGGCGTCAGTCACGGCTCCAGTGTGCCAGAGACGTCTGACACCTGCGCCGACCGTCTCCAGCCTCGATTGAAATACCCCGGTACAGTGGGGAAATGCGCGTGTCCACCCGAGGCGACTACGCCAGCCGCGCCCTGCTCAGTCTCGCGTTACACGGCGAGCAGGACCAGCCGGTGTCCGTGCGTGAACTCGCGGACCGCACGGGACTCCCCCAGCCGTACCTCGAGCAGATATTGCTGGCCCTGAAGAGTGCCGGTTTGGTGCGCTCGCGCCGGGGTGTCGGCGGCGGATACTTCCTCGCTCGCAGGCCCGAAGAAATTTCATTGGCCGACGTGGTGGCCGCGGCCGACGGCCCGATCGTCGCCGGCGACTTCGGCGAGCCACACGCCGATGGCGCCTGCAATCACGAGGGGAAATGCGTCCTACTCGCGGTCTGGGCCGATGTGGGGAATCACATGCGGGACCACCTGGCGTCGTACACCTTGGCCGACATGGTGGCTCAGGCCCGGGGATTCCAGCCAGCTCGCCCGGCCCACCCGACCGAACAGTAAATAATGGATAAGAAGTAGCCAAATTTGGCGGTTACCGGGTGGTAACCTTTCCCATGTCGCCGTAGGAGAAATCCAGCGATACCCCCCAGCCAAAGGAGCACTTATGACCACCCCACGTCGTTCGTCCGTCAACACCAATGACATGCTCGGCTTGTTGATGAGAGATCTCGACCGCTACCCGATGCCCAACTACGACGAACAGGTTGAGCTCGCGAAGCGCGTCACAGCCGGTGATGAAGAGGCGAAGAAGCAGATGGTCGCGGCGAACCTTCGTCT